>DATLPF010000156.1:0-2425 GCA_035535875.1 Propionibacteriaceae bacterium | reverse complement strand
GATGCTGTTCGCGATGAGCTAGCTGCTCGAGCTGCGCGGGCTGGCAAGTCCTTGCAGGAGTATCTCCGCGGAATGTTGGTCGAGAGCGCCGCCCGTCCAGCGGTTGGAGATGTCGTAGCGCGAGCCCGAGTGCGTGTGGCCGCGACCGGCGTGAGAGTCGACGCCGAGTCGATCCTGGCTGCACGGGACGCCGAGCGGCGTTGAGCGTCCGCCTAGTGTGCGACGCGTCGGCCGTGGTCGCCTTGTTGCTCGATGCAGGTTCGCAGGGGCAATGGGTCACTGAAGTCGTCTCCGCCGCCGAGCTCGCGGCGCCACATTTGCTCGCCTTCGAGTGCAGCAACATCATCCGCCGACACGAACTAGCCGGTCTTGTCAGCGCCGACCAGGCCGCGCAAGCGCATGCCGATCTTGTTGACCTTCCGATCGAATATTGGCCCTACGAACTCCTCGGTATGAGGGTCTGGGAATTGCGTAAGAACCTGTCGAGTTATGACGCCAGCTACGTCACGGTCGCCGAACTGATCCAAGCGCCATTGATCACTCTCGACAGACGGATTGGGCGAGCGCCAAACCTGAGGTGTCTGGTCAAGACACCTTGAGCGCACCAATGCGACACCGACCCGATTACTGATCAGAGCGGACCTCAGAGCCAGAACCGGTGACCGTCTCACGAGATGCGGCATAGCGCCGGTCGATCGCGACGGCGATCGCCGGGAATATCAGTACGGACAGAACGCCCGCTCCCACGAGCGCCGCGGCATTCTCGGGCAACATAGTGCCGCTCTTGAGTCCGATCTCGCTCAACGCGACCAGTATGGGCAGCGCCGTCGCCATGATGAACACCAGTTCCACTCGCTGCGGCCGGGGGAGGGCAGATCGGTACAGCAGCAGCGTCGGCAGCCCGCGAACGACGAGCAACAAGAGGAAGAACAGGATGAGTCGGCCCGGTGCATGGAGGATGGAGCGTAGGTCCAGCCCCATTCCTGAGGTCACGAAGAAAATCGGGATGAAGAAACCGTAGCCAACGGCGTCCAATTTCAGTTCGAGCGAGTGAACGTCTCCGGGAGCCCAACGACGCAGCACCACGCCGGCGAGAAACGCACCGAGGACGACGTCGAGGCCGAACTTGCCGGCAATCAGGAGCAGCAGCAGAAGCATCGCCACGGTCCACCGCAGGGTGGTCTGCGCAGTGGCATCCTGCCCCTCTGTCAGTACCTGCTGCACTCGCCCGCCCCGCCCCAATTTCGGGATCAGGCTGATCCCGAGGGCGATCACCGCGACCGCTACCAGCGAGACGAGCCCCAGAAATTTCCCGTTCGACCCAAGGAAAATCGCGATCGCCACGATCGGGAAGAACTCGCCCACGGCGCCGCCAGCCAGAACGTAGGAGCCAAAGGATCCACGCAGTACGTTGTTGTCCCGCAGGATGGGCAGCAGTGTGCCCAGCGCCGTCGTCGTCAGTCCAAGTGCCACTGGCACGAATGCATGTACCAAACCCATGGCGGCGAGCGCCCCCACGACCCCGGCGGCGAATACGGCCGAGGTCACCCAAGCCACGATCGCCAGCTTTCCTGCCCGCTGGCGGAATAGCGCCAGCTCCAACTCGTAACCCGCAAGGAGGAAGAGGAAGCCGAGGCCGACATTGGACAACAACTCGATGCTTTCTGGCTCTGCCAGACCGAGGACCTGCGGGCCGACGACCACGCCGCCGATGATCAGCACGACTACCTGGGGCACGCGCGCCCGCGGCAGCAGACCCACGATAAGCGGCGCTAGCGCGGCCACCAGCGCGACCACAAACAAGCTCTCCAGAGCGCGGGTGAGCTCCTCGCCCATTCCTTTGCCTCCTGGTCAACCGTTGGCACCAGGCCTACGACCCTAAGGCAAACACCACGCCAGAGCCTCTCCCGGGGGGCGGGTGATTGTCCGCGGCGATCTGCTCGCAAAGGTCCAGGCACTCCACCAGGGCGGTACGACGCCGGCTCAAGCGGTCCGGTGCCTGGTTGTCCTCGATTCCTTTCTCAACTACATGTGGATGGTGGTGCTCGTTTTGCGTTCAACGGTTCCGCGGTCGACCCGTACGCACCGACAAGACCACCTGGCGGATGGCCGCGCTGCTCACGGCCGCGTCGCGTTCACTGAATACCAGCGACGCGTGGCTTGCCCCTTCGGCGATCCGATGAATGCTGTTCGACACGCAGTAGTCGCGATGATGGAGGAATGGATACCGAGGTCGTGCAACTGCGTACCGGAACCCGGCTTGTCAGCGATATCACTCACCAGGTCCGTCAGTTCTGTCGCGACCGCGGCGACGGGCTGTGTCACGTCTTTGTTCCGCACGCAACCGCTGGCGTCGCATTGATCGAGACCGGCAGCGGCACCGAATCCGACCTGGAGGAGGCCTTTGACCGGCTGCTTCCGCGGG
>DATLPF010000155.1:0-4481 GCA_035535875.1 Propionibacteriaceae bacterium | reverse complement strand
GAACACGGTTGCGATCATCGGAGGGACCGACGACTACCAGTGTGCGTCAGGTCAGGTCAAGATCGACGGGAACAACTTCGAGCTGACAATCCAAACTCCGTGAGACGCGGCCGACCCGACCCCGATACGGGACGGGCGTGGCCATTCCATTGAGCGCCCACGCAAAGTGGCCATACCCTCGAAACCAGACTCCTCAGGCTGACCCGATCAAACAAATCCATTGACGTGCGAGCACCCAGCCGACACCGCGGCCCTTACGACAGGCGGCGGCTAACGGTCTTGGCCTCAGATCGGGGAGTCCGTTTGCGTGCGCGGCAGGTGGCTTGCGGTGGAGTCGTTTGCGTGCGCGGCAGGTGGCTTGCGGTGGGTCAGCTGGGTGGATGGAGAGATCGGGTGAGCTGCTCCAGCCCGTACTCGAATTGGTCGGACGAGGCCGCTGTGGTGAGTTGTTCCCGAAGGGCGTGGAGGGTCGGATAGGCGGCGGGATCGAGGTGATCGAGCGCGTCGTTCCAAGCGGCCGTGTAGGCGCCGGCGGGTTGTTGGTGAGCTCGCGGCAGCTCCCAAGCAACGAAGCCAAGCACGTAGGTGAGCAACGCGTAGAACGTTCGGACGGCCCCGAGGTCGGAGAAGCCGGCGGTCAGCAGAACGGCGTGTACCACCTCGAGTTGCTCAAAGACGGGCGCGACCGTGAGCCCTCGTTCGGCAAGGATCCGCGACAGCGCGGGATGGGCGAGAGCCGCTTGCCGCAGCGCGCGGAGGAAGCCGACTACGCGACCTTCCCAATCGTCGGGGTCTCCGTGGGGGACCTGCACCTCGCTGAGCACCCGTTCGGCGACCGCGTTGATGAGGTCGTCCTTGTCCTCGACGTGCCGGTACAGCGACATGGTCCCGACGCCGAGGAGCCTGGCAAGCGACGGCATCGTGACCGCCTCCGATCCCTGCGCGTCGAATAGCGCGAGCGCGGCCTCGACGATGCGGTCACGCGACAGCGTGTTGCGCGGCACTCTGCTGCTGCTCGCGCCCCGAGGCTTGTTCGCCATATCGCCTCCGATTCCGTCCTTGCGTATCTCATACGCTAGTGCTAGCGTATATCTTACGCTAGTCGGGAGCAGCATAACGATACCGTCCTGGCGACGTGATCACGGCAGTGATCTCCCAGCTGCACCACGCCCACCAGTCGTCACCTGAAATCGACGACGCACCCCACACAGGAGAACCGCAATGGGAACATTCCGACTCACCGTCGACATCACCCGCCCACCCAGCGAGGTCTTCGCCTTCATCGCCGAACCCCGCGACATGCCTCGGTGGTACGACGCCGTCGACCACGTCGCCCAGACAACCGCCGGCCCGCACAGCATCGGCGCCAGGTACGACGTCACGCGATCGCTGCCCGGCGGCCAAGTCCATAACGACGTCGAAATCACCGAGCACAACCCCAACCGCCTCGTCACGCTCGAAAGCCGCGCCGGTCCAACGCCCTTCCGGTATCGCTACGAACTCCAACCAAACGGCCCAGGAACACACCTCGCGCTTGACGGCCGCATCAGCAGCGCCGGACTGCCCGGACCCATCGCTCGAGTCGACAGCCTCGCGACACAGCTCTTCAAACGAGGCATGAAACAAAACTTAAGCGAGCTCAAGCGAATCATCGAAGCCGCAGAGCGGCCGACCGATCGGTCGGATCATGTATAGCCGCCAAGGCTACGTTTGACGTCGCCCTTGGTTAGCTCGTCCAAAGATGTCGCGAGCATCAGGCGGCGACCTACGCGGCGAAGGATTCAGCCCAATGGAAGTCGTTCAGACTCTGGCGTTTGCTACCCCCAGATTCCTTTCCTGGTCGTTCGACGCGCGGCTGCTCACGCCAACCGCCTGTTGCACTCCAGCTGCAGTCGACTTCAGATCCCGACCGATCCCCAACAGTCACAGCCATGCCCGCTTAGCGGTCGGCTTATGGCACAAAGCCATTCATTCCAAAGGTGGCCCAGAAGCTCGCAGCCATCTCGCGCCGGTTGGCGGCATCCTCGCCCGCTCAGACCATCCGGCCGCGAGCGCACCCTGGCCAAGGATCGTGGTCTTCGCCGGGGTGGTGGTGGACTACGGCCTGGGGCCCAGCGACTCATCCTGTTCTAGCTCGAAGCTGCCCAGCCCGTTTGAACGTCAAGAGTTCATAATTTGAGCCACTCATTTCGCCGATGGCGCGGTGGGTACTGGTCCAGGGCAGACTGATTCGAGAGTCGGCAAGATCGGAATGGACCTCGGTGTGCTACTGGCGCGTACACCGGTCCATTGTTGGCGGGCCTCGGCCAGCGCGTGGTGGGGCTGTTCGGCATGGGCGTGGCCGCTGGACGGATTTCCAAAATGCGTGGTCAGGTATGGCCGCGTGGTCTCCGCGATGCGGGGGTCGACCGGTGTGGTGGCGTTGTAGTCGAGGTAGATGGGTCCGTCGGCCAGCCCTGGGTGATGGCTGGTTACGCCAAGGTTGTTCATGCCGGGCTCTCGTGGTTACCGCATGGGAGCCAGGAGTGACTTCACCGCAAGGGCCACTGCCACCCGGCCCTGCCGTTCAGTCGGAATGAGTTTGCGCATGGTGCGATCACGTCGTCTGAGAACCGCGGGTAGAGTGCGCAGTCGTCGATGCTGAGCGGCTGCCGATGCAGCACCTGTGCGCCGTGAACCGGGCCAGCTGAAGCTTGTGCAAGAAGTCGTCCTCGGCCAGGGCGCCGGCCACGCAGCCGGCCCACGCCGCCGGCTGGGTGAGGATCTCTGGCAGCAGGCCGGCCTGCTCTACGGTCAGGTCCGACACGCACATCTCCGCCGGGTTTGAGCACGCGCGCGCATTCGGCTATCACCCGGGCCTTGCGCGCCGACAGGTTGATCACCCCGTTGGAGATGATCAGGTCCACACTGTCGTCCGGCAGCGGAATGGCCTCCAGCTCACCCTCCGATGGCTCGACGTTGGACAGGCCGGCCTCGGACGCCGCGTTCGGGGTCCGCGTGAGCATCTCGGGCAGGAAGTCCAGCGCGATCACCCGGCCGGCCGGGCCGGTGCGGTGCGCGGCAAAGATGGTGTCGATGCCACCGCCGCATCCCAGATCGAGCACGGCGTCGCCGGACCGGATGGTGGCGTACCGCAGGTGGTTGGCTACTCCGAGCGCCCGGTCGATTGCCGACTATGGAACCAACGCCAGCTCCTTGTCGCTGGACAGATTGTGCGCCACCCGCGACCGTGGTCGGTGGCACGTGGCGGTAGGCGTCGCGGACCAGGTCCTTGATCTCGGCAGTGTGCATCAGGTCTTGGCTCATGTGTCGCGTTCCTGCAACGTCTGGTTGAGCCGCCGCAGCACGTCGGCCGGAAGGTCCACTTGGGCGGACTTCGCGAGGACCCGGCGTAGCTCGCGCGCGAACTCCAGCTCACCGCAGCATCGCCGGCACCGCGACAGGTGTTCGTCGATCAGGGCCCGGTCGGCCTCGTCGACGGTCCCGTCGAGATACTCCCATAGCTGCTTGACGGCCTCGGAGCAGCTGATCATCGTCGTCCTCGCAGCATGCCAGCCTGCTCGGCGTACTCCTACATCAGTGTCTCGAACAGGTGGCGTCCCCGATGCTTGCGGTACAGCGAGAACTCCGTGACCGCGTCGAAATCAGCAATCTGCACCACCCCTCCACGCGCGATGACGATCAGTACCACGCTTAGACGTTGAGCGAGCAAGTCCTATTGCACATGTGCCCGTACATGGCGTCCCCGGACATCTTTGTTGGTAGGACGGGTGTGTGCGCTGCTTGAGTATGCGGATTGCCTCGCGTCCGCTGTCGCATCTACTTTCGGCGCCGCTGCATCATGGCCTGGGCGTCTGGATGCCAGCGAGCTTGGCTCAGCGGTCCAGTGCAATGCGGAGTTGTGCCTTGCCGGTTTCCGGTGCGTCTCGCACCGCCATGCCAGAGTCTCGTTGTGTTCCTAGGTGGATCCGGTGGGGGCCGGTAAGCCCAGGACTCTGACGCGTTCAGCCCCGGCGGCAAGGCCCAATCGGCCCGCTCTCATGGCGAGATTGCCTTGGCGCCAGAATGTCGACGTGACGAACCTGCAGCTAAAACCTGGATGCTCGTGGGCAGAGACGTACGCCCGATGCGTGTCGGTGGCACCGGAGGCTTTCGAGTCCGACCGCATCCGCAACCTGTTGCACGGCGAGTGGCAGCGCGTGGGAGTGCCCGGCCACCATGTCACCCCGGTCGACTTGTCGCCGATCCATGGCCCGCCACGTGTCGAGCGCGACATCGCTGCCAGCGCCGTCGAGCATGCCCGCGATCAGCATGCGGCGTGGTCGAAGCTCGGCTTGGCTGAACGCCGCGAACGGGTGACCGCCGCGATCGACACGATGGTCCTCCACCGGGACCTGCTCGCCCTCCTGTTGGTCTGGGAAATCGGCAAGCCATGGCGGCTGGCCGTGGCCGACGTGGATCGCGGCCTGGACGGGGTCCGC
>DATLPF010000154.1:0-2268 GCA_035535875.1 Propionibacteriaceae bacterium | reverse complement strand
CGACTCCACGTCGATGATGTACCACCCGGCGATCAGGTCCTTGGTCTCGACGAACGGCCCGTCGGTCACCGGTGGCCGCCCCTCGCCGTCGTACCGCACGAACGCGCCGTCGGGCGCCAGCGCCTGGGTGTCGACGAACTCACCCGTCTCCTCCAGCCGGGCCGCGAAGTCGCGCATGAACTGCACGTGCGCGTCGACCTCGTCCGGCGTCCACTGGTCCATCGGCGCCCACTCCACGGCGGGGGCCGGGCCACCCCGGTAGTGCTTGAGCAGCAGGTACTTGGCCATCATGTTTCTCCTTGGTGCGGTACGGCCCATTGTGGCCGTGTTCACTCCGGGGACGGAGCCGCGCGCGGGTTCTCGACATCCCACCGGGACATTTCCTGGCGGACTTCACAGACTCCGCGTACCGCGGTGGGGTTGAGGCGTGGGTGATCCACCCAATCCGACCGACCGCGCGCCGCTCAGCCGCGCTGACGCTCCTCCCGCTGCCGGACCAGTTCCTCGACCGCGCTCGGCAGAGTCGTCTCGAAGTCGATCAGCTTCGCCCACGTCGGGGTCACGACGATCCGGACCATGCCGTCGCGATAAAGCGAACGCACCTCCGCCTCCCACTCGACCCGTTGCTCGGGCGTCATCTCGTAGCTGCTGGTCGCCCGGAGATACTCGTCCGGGATGCCATCGACGAAGTCCAGCTCGGCCCGGCCGCGGATGAGCAAAATCTTGGGCGGGTGCACCTCGGTGTCGATCGTCAGGGCAACCATCGGGTTCTCGCCCAAGGCCCGAAGCTTCGGAGCGTTCTTCGAAGTGCACATGACGATCTCCGAGCCGTTCCAGGTGAACCCGATCGGGACGTTCCGCGGTGTGCCGTCCTTGGCGACGTAGGCCAAACGGGTCACGTCGCGAGCCAACAGTTCCTGACTGATCGGTCGGTTCAGAACCTCGGTGATCTCGTTCGGTTGCATGGTTATTCCTCCCGTTGTCGTTCTCGGTCCATCCAAGCGGATCGTTCTGGTTGGTCGCAGGTCGGCCGCGACGGGCTGCTAGCTGAGCTGCTCGGCCAACGCGACGATGATCCCCTCGGGGCCGCGGACGTAGCAGAGCCGGTAGCTGTCCTGGTACTGCGCCACCTCTCCAACGAGTTCCGCGCCGTGGGCTCGCAGGCCGGCGACAGTGGCGTCGATGTCGTCGACGGCGAACATGATGCTACGTAGGCCCAGCGTGTTCCCCGGTGCGTTCTCCGGCTCAGCGCTGACCGCCGTCGGGGTATGGAACTTCGTCAGCTCAAGCCGGCCGTGGCCGTCCGGGGTCCGCATCATCGCGATGTCGACTCGGACGCCGTCGAGTCCGACGACACGGTCCACCCAACGTCCCTCGATCGGCGCCTCGCCCTCCAGCTCCATACCGAGTTCGACAAAGAACGCAATAGCAGCCTCGAGGTCGTCGACGACGACGCCCACGTGGTCCATCCGCTGAATCGTCATGGTGGCTCTCCTTCTTCGTCGCGCGGCCCGTCGTGGCCACTGGTGTACCTAGACGGAGCCAGCGCCACATTCTCGACACCCGGAAACGGGCTGAGTTCTAGGGACCTGCATCTGGCCGTCACCGCCCTGGGGCGCCCACCCCGCCGAACGAGAACCCGCCCGCACGCACGCAAGCCGATCCCCTTACGTACATGAGCTGAGCTGATTATGGCCGCGGCACCATCACTCGCTGTCACCTGACGTTCACCTGGTTCGTGCACGGCGGTCTGTCAGTGGGGTGTGTCACGCTGTTGAGCAGCGGATGACATACACACAACATCGGCTTGTGCCCAGGGGTCGGCTCCCCCCACCCGGCCATGAGCCAACCACACAGACGCCGCAGCAAACAGACACCTTCGAGCAAGATTCTCCGCTACACGATTTGTTCGTGTCTCGATGCTGTTGCGACCCCTGGCAGCCGAGACCTCGTCATCGGCTTGTTGATCTTGCGGTGGCGGTTACGGACGTGCGCACCAGGCAGAGGGCTGAGCGGCTGATGGCTGGCTCGATGTGGCAGCCGACCCCGTACGTTTTCACAACGGAGCTGCGCGAGCCCTGCGATCCTCGCAACGCGCTGCGGGCGCTGAAGACGGCAGCCAAGCGCGCCGGGCTGCCTTCCTCGATCGGGCTGCACACACTGCGGCACTCTGCTGCCTCGGTGATGTTGTCCGCTGGCGTGCCGCTCAAGGTCGTCTCTGAGGTCTTCGGTCACGCCAGCGTCGCGATCACCGGAGACATCTACGGG
>DATLPF010000153.1:0-6060 GCA_035535875.1 Propionibacteriaceae bacterium | reverse complement strand
GCGGGCATGTTGCTTCGGTTGTCCCACTTGCTGAACCCGCCTTCCCTTTCTCGAGAACCCACATATACGTTGGTTCCTCACGGTCTGCACAACTGCGCAACCTAGGCAGACGCAACGAGGCTGTGTAGACCTACGGCGGCTGGCCTTCGTGTCACCGTCCGCGCGGGGTGTGTGATTGCTCACTCTTCGTAGAACCTGACAACGATCCGGAACTAGTAGGTGTTGACGCGTCTGGACGAGACCGTCCGACGGTCATTGAGCGCCCGAGTAGACCCAACGAGGACATGAGCACACATCAAAGACTGCCGAATCGTACGAGTGAATCTGCGATCGGCAATCAACAAGGCGACGACAAATCCAAGAAAAGCCACTTCGAGTTCTCAGTTACACAGATCGTTGGCGGCGCGCTGGCCGCTATGACTGCAGCCGCTTTGGGCTCCCAACTGAGTGCAGCGGGCACCGTGATCGGCGCCGCGCTCGCCAGCATCGTCGCAGCGATCGCTGGCTCGTTGTATACGGCATCCCTGCGTCGTACCCGCGACAAGGTGAAGACCGTGTTCTGGACCGGCGAGCCGAATGAGGTGAAAGAGCCCACCGTCATGGAGATCGTTCCAGACAGCGAGGGCCACATCGCAGGGCAGCGCAGTCACCTGGTTGCGCCGGAACCCGATCCCAATCAAAAGCCCCGCGGTCCCAAGCTGAATTGGAAGCGGATTCTTGTCGTAGCTCTCGTCACATTCGGCATTGCGGCCGTAGCGCTGACCACGTTCGAGCTGGTTACCGGGAATGCTCTATCCGGTGGTCAGGGGACCACGTTCCAACAAGTCAGCGAAGGCACATCCGGCAACGGGTCAGAGACCAAGAAGAAGGAACCGGCCAAAAAGCCGACGCCGAAGGCAACGACTGGTTCCGCGAGCGAGGAGCCGACTGCTGAGCCGCGGGCGGAGGCGTCAAGTTCTGAGCCGGACGCGACGACCGAGGCCCCGACCCCGCAAGCCAGCGAGGCGCCGAGTACAACTCCCGGGGCGCGTTCGACTCCGAGCAGCGGCGGCTAGACGGCGTTCTCCGCCTGAGCCGCCTCCTCTGGGACTGATCGAATGCGCCGGCGAGCCGTCATCACCACCCAGAGATGGATCGAGCCGATGAGGATGGCAACGAAACCGGCGCCGAGCAGCCAGGTCAACACCCTGGTCGGGTGAAGCTCACGCAGGGCGCGGATCGCGGCGATCAGCATGAGTGGCACCATGATCATCTCGACCTCGAGCAGCATCGTGACCGAGCTCCATCGAGGATCGGCGAATACGCCGAGGCCGGCGCTGCCTAGGCAGAAGATCGCGCCGACCACCCGGCAGGTGAGCGGTGTAAGAGACCACGGCCAGAAGGGCATCACAAGTTGTGGCGCCACGAACATGATCAGTCCCTGCACGAGGGCTAGCAATCCGATCATCCCGATGATCAGTCGAGCTTGCGGGCCGAGGCGAAGCTCGTCAGCGAGAGGACTACCTGCGATGCGCCGGTTGGCCAGCCAAGCCCAAAGCACCAGAAAAGGTGTGGTGAAGTAGAGCGCTGCCCAGATCCAGAAGGTCGCATGCCGGTGATTGAACACGTCCCAGTGCATGACCGTCGCCACTCCGAGCAGGCCGGCAAACAGGATCACCGGCGGAAAACCGATCTTGATCGCATTCCAGTGGCGTTCGACCAGCACCCGCAGGAAGAAGTAGGCGCCGCCGAGATAGGCAGAGGCGAGCACCATCGACGTCATGGTCGGCTTGATGGGCCAAGCGAATAGCCGGGCGGTCTCCCTTCGGAAAGAAATAGAGAATGACGAAAGCGCCGAGCAGGAAGGGGACGATCACCAAGGCTAGTAAGCGCGTCGAGATCAGCACTCGGTTGTCCCCACTCGAAATCACACTCGCATCATCACCCAGCCCCGAAGACTGGAGACCTGGATTGGCCGAACCGTTAGGTGCGCCATTCAGCGACAACTCACTGACCGTTTACCGGGCGGTGTTAGGCAACCTTGGCGCCGGCAGTGAGAATGTGCAGGTGCGATTTCTCAAGAAGCTGCCGCCGTACGACTTGACCTACTCCGATGTCTTCATGGTTCCGCGTCGCTCCGCTGTGGGGTCGCGGTTGGATGTCAATCTGGCCAGTACCGACGGGATTGGTACGACGCTGCCCATCGTCGTAGCCAACATGACCGCGATTTCTGGCCGGCGGATGGCCGAGACGGTGGCACGCCGGGGCGGGATTGCGATCCTTCCACAGGACATCCCTGCGGATGTCGTCGCCGAGGTGGTCGGCAAGGTCAAGCGATCACATCCGATCTACGACACCCCCGTCTCGGTGGCCCCTCACAGCACTGTGGGTGAGGCCCTTTCACTGATTCCGAAACGAGCGCATGGGCTTGCAGTCGTGATCGAGAACGGTCGGCCGCTCGGCACCGTCAGCGATGTCGAGGCTGCAGGCGTCGACCGGTTTGCCCAGGTCCACCAGGTGATGTCCCGGGACTTGCTCATCACGACGCCGGAGTCATCACCGACTGAGATCTTCGACGAGCTGACCCACCGGCACCTCGAGGTGGCGCTGCTGGTCGAGACTGGAAATCTGCTCGGCATCATGACGCGGAAGCATGCCTTACGCTCCACGTTGTATCGACCCGCTGTGGACTCCGAGGGTCAGCTAATGATTGGTGCCGCTGTCGGGATCAACGGCGATGTCGCTGCTCGAGCCGAGGCGCTGCTCGCCGCCGGCATCGACGTGCTGGTTGTGGACACCGCACACGGTCACCAAGATCGAATGGTGGAGTCGCTGAAGTCGATACGAGAGGTGAGAGACCGGCAGGCGGACACCCAAGGACGCCGGGTCTCGCTCGTTGCGGGCAATGTCGTATCGACTGACGGCGTCAACGACCTGGTGGGTGCCGGTGCCGATGTCGTCAAAGTGGGAGTCGGACCGGGTGCCATGTGCACTACTCGAATGATGACCGGCGTCGGCCGGCCGCAGTTCAGCGCGGTCCTGGAATGCGCCGAGGCAGCCCGCGGGGCAGGCCGCTCGATCTGGGCGGACGGCGGCGTACGGTACCCGCGAGATGTCGCGCTCGCTCTCGCTGCCGGAGCTGGCAGCGTCATGATCGGCTCCTGGTTCGCGGGGACCTATGAGAGCACCGGCAACCTGATGACCGATGCGGAAGGGCGGATGTACAAGGAGTCCTACGGCATGGCTTCGGCCCGTGCGGTCAAGATGCGTACCAAAGATTCCTCGGGCTTCGACCGGGCTCGCGCAGGCCTCTTCGAGGAAGGCATTTCCACCGGCCGGATGTATCTAGATCGGGAGCGCCCGAGCGTGGAGGATCTTCTTGATTCCATCGTCGCCGGCCTGCGTAGCAGCTGTACGTATGCCGGCGCTGCCAACCTGGAAGAATTTCATGAACTCGCGGTCGTGGGTGTGCAGTCGAGCTCTGGCTACGAGGAGGGCCGGCCGCTTCACCTGAGCTGGTAGGCGGCGGAGCCGAGGTCGAGGATGGCGCTCGCAACGCTAGTTCTGGATGCCGCTAGTCCTCGATGCGATGGGCAGCGCCGGTGACGCGTACGCCCGGTTCACCGGTTATGACGCTTACCAGGATCTCGCTTGGGCGGCCCATGTCTACACCCTGGCTGATCCTGAACTCGGCGTTTTCCCCGATCATGCCGAGCTCGCGTAAGTAACCTCCGAAAGCGGCCGCGGCAGCGCCGGTGGCGGGATCCTCCACGACTCCCAAGCTGGCAGCTGCGTTGCGTGCGTGAAAACGCTTCTTTGAGTCGGGCCAGACCAGGAGCACCGTGACCAGTCCATGCTCGCGCATCAGGTTGGCAAGATCATCGAAGTCATAGTCGAGATCGGCCAACCGCTGCCGTGTCTTGGTCACCAGCACGAGATGCTCCGAACCTGCGTTGGCCAGCAAGACTGGATAGTCCGGATCAAGATCATCAGCGGACCAGCGAAGCGCGCCGAGGACGGCAGGCAGCAGGTCGGGGGGTGGCTCGGACACCCGAGGCGCAACACTCGTCAGCTCTGCCACGAGCTCGTCGTCGTCGTTCTGGAAAGTCGCGATACTCACGAAGCCGGCTGGCGTGTGAAAGATCAGCTCGTCCGCCGGAGACCGTTCAACCAGCGCAACCGCTGAGGCGATGGTGGCATGCCCACAGAAGGGCACTTCTTGGGTGGGCGAGAAGTAGCGGACGTCGTACACATTCGGCCAACCATCCCGTGCCACGAGGAAGGCGGTTTCGGAGTAACAGACATCAGCCGCTATGGCCAGCATCTGAGCGGCGTCGAGGCCTCTGGCATCCAGGACCACCCCGGCGGGATTCCCGCCACGCCCTTCGACGGTGAACGCTGCATAGCGCAGCACGTCGTCGATCACTGTGCAACGTCGGCAAAGCGATTGGCCGATCGTGCCCGAGCCTTGGCCGCCTCCAACTCACGGTTCTTCGGTGGCGCGGCGGAGACCAGCTCATCGAGCAGATGCTGCGTTGCGTGCGCGATCTCACTCACCGCCCGCTGGAACGCTGCCTCGTTGGCCTTTGACGGCTTCGACGTCCCTGCGACCTTCCGCACATATTGCAGCGCCGCATCATGCACCTCACCGTGCGTCGCCGGTGGCTCGAAGTTGTTCAGAGGGCGGATATTTCGACACATCCCCCCATTGTGCCCGACGCAAACGATGACACCCTTCAACAGCTCGGCGCCCATGTAAGCCGCGTGAAACTTCGGTGCGGCCGCCCCATTGTTCGGTGCGGCTGACCGCGCCCATGCAAGAGGCTAAGAATGCTTGAATCTGCAGCGCCGCAGAACCACACGACAATCGCAGGCGCGACCCACATCCTCTGGCATGGGCGTGGTCAGCCGCACCGAATGACCAAAAAGCGAGCCCACTCAGTGCGCGTGATCTCCGCGGTAGAACTCATACAACAAACCACTCAACGTGATGAAGCCGAACCCGAAGCCGATGATCATCAGCCACCATCCGAAGACGGGAGCCAACACCACAGGCACGAAGGTAAGGGAGAGGAAGAACGGCCACTTGCTTTGCGGCGGGTAGAAACCCAACTCGCCTGCGCCTTCGACGATCTCGCCGGTGCTCCTGTCCTCAGGCCTTGGCTCCATTCGCCGTGCCACGAGCAGGAGGTAGACGAAGATCATCAGTACCAGGAAGGTCGTCAAGATCAACGCTACGGTGCCGGTGAGCTCTGGCACCCCGCTGGCGTCCGCCGTGATCAGCCAGAAGACCGGCGTGACAATCACCATGAAGATCGTCAGCGAGCCGAAGACCCAGGCCTCGACCTTCACTTCTGATCCTCCTCAGCCTGAGGTGAGTGGCCGTGGTGGCCGTGCTCGTACTGAGCGGCAAGGTCGTTGGTGTTCCCCGAGACCCGGTGGGCCAGCTCCGACCGGCGACCGGTGTCCTCGCCGGCATCCACGGATGTCTCGTCGAACTCCTCGTCCTCGCCGCCGTACTCCATGAGCGCAATCTCGGGGTGATGCAGGTCGAAGGCTGGAGACTCCGAGCGGATCTTAGGCAGCTGAGTGAAGTTGTGGCGCGGCGGCGGGCAACTGGTCGCCCACTCGAGCGAACGGCTCCACCCCCACGGATCGTCCTCGGTCACCTTCGGGTTGTTCCGGCTCTTCCAGACATTCCAGAAGAAGACCAGAGTTGAGGCGCCCAGCAAGAATGCGCCTGCCGAGGAGATCTGGTTGCCAAGAGTGAAACCGTCGCTAGGCAGGTAATCCGCGTAGCGCCGCGGCATGCCTTCGACGCCGAGCCAGTGCTGGATGAGGAACGTGGTGTGGAATCCGATGAACAGCAGCCAGAAGTGGATCTTCCCCAGCGTCTCGTCCAACATTCGCCCGGTCAGCTTCGGCCACCAGAAGTAATAGCCGGCGAACATGGCGAACACGACAGTGCCGAACACGACGTAATGGAAATGCGCAACGACGAAATATGTGTCAGAAACCGCGAAATCCAGCGGAGGACTGGCCAGCACAATCCCGGTGAGGCCACCGAACAAGAACGTCGTC
>DATLPF010000152.1:0-22364 GCA_035535875.1 Propionibacteriaceae bacterium | reverse complement strand
GGCCGCTGGCTCATGACGTCTTCGAGTTGATCACGCGCGACGAAGAGCTCTCGGCCGTCGAGCGAGTCGGGGGCAACTCGGACGAGGTAGTCCGTCGCCAGCTGTCCCTGCGACCACACGACCGCATAGTCAGCGCTCCTGTCACGTACCTCGACTCGCATCATGAAGCGCATCCCGTCCAGCCAGGCAACCAGTGCCGGGGCTGCGCCCGGTTCGGTATGCGCCCAGAAGGTCTCGCCGTCATCTACGCCGTACAGCACATGTTCGATGTGGCCGTGTGGCGACAGCACCAGCGTGGTTACACCGCGGCCGGGCTCGAGCCCTTCGAGGTATTGCGTCGTCAGCGAGTGCAGCCACGACAGCCGGTCGGGCCCTGTCACGGTGATCACACCACGGTGGGATAGATCAACGACACCTTCGCCAGCGGCCAACAGCCGCTGCTCACGCATCGGATCGCCGTAGTGCCATGGCACACCGACATCTGGCCCCGTCTCAGCCACTACAGCGCTCATGTTCGCTTCAGCACTTTCGCCCATACTTTTCTTCCCGGACGTCTGCCATCGTAGGAAGGTGCCCGACGACCTGTTGATCGCACTCAATCCCGAGGAAGATTCCTCGCTCCCCTACCTCGTACGAATCCCGCTCGGCGCGGCCGGCATCGTGCTGAAGACCAGAGACACCTGGCCTCGGATCTCGAAGGTCTACTGCCATCGGGCCGCAGGCTGGCCCGCTGATGCTGAGGTCATCCTGCGGGTTCCGGTACGCCGCTGTACGCGCCGCGGCGCCGCTATCGATTTGGTCCTCGACCGCGCACGCGAGAACCGGTCGCAATTCGTGATCACCCGCGCCCGCGGTCGAGAAATGATCTTCTGGCAGTCGCCCAGGACGACAAAGCAAGCTCGGCCAGGCGTCCATATCCCGACTGCACGAGCTCATGGGCAGGTGCTTGAGATCTTGATCGACTCGGGCGAGAAGTATCCGTACCGATTCAGCGGCCAGCAAGCGACCACGGTTCGCGAACGGCTGGCCTGCGGCGACTACGCGGTTCAGCTTGCTGGCAACGTCGTTGCCGTTGTCGAGCGCAAGACGGCCAACGACTTGATCTCGTCGATGATCAGCGGGCGGATGAGGTTCTTGATGGCTGAGCTAGCCGCGCTGCCGCGTGCTGCGGTGGTGGTCGAAGAGGGCTATAGCAAGATCTTCAAGCACCCCCATGTGGCCGGCTCGGTCGCCGCCGAGCGCCTGGCGGAGATCCAGGCCCAGTTCCCTGCCGTGCCGATCGTCTTCTGCGAGAACCGCCCCCTCGCCGAGGAATGGACCTATCGCTGGCTTGGCGCATGCGAGTACGAACTTGAGCTCGCCGCGGGCACATCGGCGCTGGAGGAGAGCTTCAGCCACGCTCTGGACGCGTTCTCCGCCGCGCCACCGATTCAGCCGAAGCCGGCTGCCGTCCGAACGTGGGCGCGGCAGGCCGGATTGGCTGTGCCGGACAAGGGACGGATTCCGCCTGACATCCGGGCGGCCTGGGACGAAGCCCACCAAGCGCCTTAGCCCTGCACCAGCAGCCGGCCAGAGCCACCCAGCTTGCTGTCGCGAGCCGTGATACCTCGCCGGCAGCGCCGCACGACCGTCAGGATAGGCAGGGTCAGCGACAAGCAGCCGAGTTCACCCGGCGTACTCTCGTGCCGTCGACCCGGAAGGCGACCGAGGTCGCGTTGTCGGTCTCGTTTGTCTCGACCAGCCGGCCCAGTGGGTCGGCCTTGAGGTCGAGGCAAAGGACATCTGAGCCCACATTGCCGGGCATGCGCAACCATTGTCCGGACAGGTCCGCCTTGTAAAGGTCCACCCAACCTGGCGAGATTCCCTGCTGGCTGTTCCGAGAGCATCTACCGAAGTGCCGCCGTGGGACGACTACCCGCTGGCCAGGCACCTTGAGGTTGTCTCGGAGGCAGAAGCTGACCTTGTTGCGGGCAACCAGCACTCGCGATGAATCAGCGCGCCTCAGGGAGTACGCCGCCATTGCGTCAAAGTGCCAGTGCTTGTGCCCGGGATGGCGGAGCATGCATCCGGTCAGCCGCTGGCTTTCCGCCCGGTCGCGGGAACGCTGAAATTTCCCGTCCCGGTTGGCATCTCGATGCACCACCTGCACGGCCTCGTGCTGTCCCGACCCGCATCCGCCTCGCCCCCTGGGCAGCAGCAGGAGCGGCCCACGTCCGACATTGGCCAGGGAGGCGGCGAACCACAGCCGCCGAGTATTACCGACAACCTCGATCTGGAGATCGCTCGCACTCAGACTCCGCATATTCGGGAGCAGAAGCGGAGGAGGCTGAGGGACCGTCCGAGTCGGGCTTGGCGTTGGCGCTGATTGCGTCGCGCTCGGCGTAGAACCGCCGAGGGAAGGACTAGTGATGTTCGAGGCCGCACGCCGACGGTCGTCGACCACGAGCACAACTCCCACAACGCCGACAACCAGTACTGTCGCGGTCGCAGCCGTTGCTACCGCTACTCGGGTGTCATACCCACCTTTGTCACGGTACCGATGCCGCGCAAGCGACAAGAGCCTCGATAAGGTCAGCCCGGCCTATTGTGCGTCAGACCGGCGCAGCCGGGCCCACATGTGTGTCTGCAAACCATGGCCGTGTGCGGCCTTGTCGAAAGTCCACAACAGGTCCCCGGCAACGTTGCCGTAAAGGCGCTGACCCGCCGCGTAATCCTCAGCGGAGGCCGTACGCACCACCGCGTCGGTCACCAACTCGATCTTGGCTCCGCTAATCGATCCGTACCACACCTCCGCATACCCGGCTGCGTGACACATCACGACCTCCAGACTGCCGTCGGACTGTGGGCGCCAGAACCCCGTCTCCATGCCGAGTGGCTTGATCGCCAGCCCCTGGTCATCAACTTCGAATGTTTGTGAGAGGTAGTGCAGGTAGTCCCCGCCATTGTGGGCGAAGTCGATCTGCTGTCCGAAGTCGAAGTCCTCAGTCCCCGGATATGTCGCCTTTCCACTGCCCTCCCAGCGACCGATCATCCAGGCGATAGATGTCAGATCCGGGTGCAAGTCCCCAGGGAGCTCGAACGACATAAATGTCTCAGCCGCCCGAGCGTGCAGCTGCCGTGCGCACAGCTCGGAAAATGAGCCGGATCAGCATGATCAGCAACACCAGGCCGAGGGCGGCGACACCGCAGATCAACAGCACCGCGAAGGTGAAGGACAGCGACATGCCTGGGATTCTAGTGTCCTGCGCCAGGAATCTAGTCCGGCGCCGCCTCCTCGCCTTGGATCTCGACCAGCCTGCGTTCCATGATCGTGCATGCCGTCACGTACGTTTTGCCCCCTGCCACCGGCCAGCTATCGAGCGTCGCTCCCGCTTCGGAATAGCCCAGACGCTCATAGAGCGCCCGAGCTCGGGGGTTGTCGTGCTCAACCAGCATCCGGGCCAGCGGCCGACCATGATCAATGATCTTGTGCTCCAAGGCGCCGATCAGCTGTGCTCCGACTCCCAGGGATTGGAAGCGTTCGTGGACCGCAAGCATCCAGATATTGCCCGCATCCTCCGATGCGCGGAAGTCCACACCACCCATGGCGATCAGCCGGTCGTTCGGCAGGCAACCCACCAGCAACGCAACCTCTTCAGCGTAGGAGGCTTCGAGTGCCACAGCCACGGCGCGCAGATGCTCCGGCCCGCCTGACCAGTCCAGATCACTCAGGTCGGCCGCTTCAAGATCACGAAAATCCAGCCGCACGTCCATGGACCACCACTGTGCCAGGTTACGGTGAGGAACATGCCTCGCTACATCGTCCTTGGTGCCGGAGCGGTTGGCGGAGCTGTCGGCGGCCGGCTCGGAGTGGCAGGATGCAGCGTGGTGCTCGTGGCCCGTGGCGAGCACTTGGCAGCCCTGCGTGAGCGTGGCCTCCGGCTGCGTACGCCCGATGATGACGTGACCCAGTCCGTTCCAGCGATCGGCGGGCCGGAGGAGATCGAGCTCGATGTTGACGACGTCCTCATCCTGGCTACCAAGACGCAGCAGGTAAACGAGGCGCTTGTCACCTGGACTGACGCGCCTGTGCACCAGAACGCTCGGCCGGTTGGCACAGCAGGTGAACGCCTGCCGATCTTCATTGCGCTCAATGGGGTCGCGGCCGAGGCGATCGCGCATCGGTACTTTCGTCGCGTCTATGGGGTCTGCGTCTGGACGCCGGCCGTCCATCTCGCACCCGGCGAAGTGATCATTCGCAGCACTCCCCGATCCGGGATGCTCCACATCGGTCGGGTGCCTGCCAGCGCTGGCGATCATGATCAAGCGCTGCGGCAGGTTGCCACCGATCTGGTGGCCGCCAACTTCGACGTTCCGCTGCCCGATGACGTCATGCCGTGGAAGTACCGCAAGTTGATCAGCAACATCGGCAACGCCTTCCAGGCACTGGTAGGCCGCAATGGTGATTGGGGCCCGCTGGTCGCAGATGCCGAGGCCGAGGCCCGTCGGGTGCTCGACGCTGCTGGCATTCGGTACACCAGCGAGGCGGAAGAGACCGCTGCGCGGGCCGCCGGATTCACCATCAGGCCAGTACCTGGGGTTCCTCAGTTCGTCGGCGGATCGACCTGGCAGTCCTTGCAGCGCGGCACGGGAAACATCGAAACGGACTATCTCAATGGCGAAATCGTGATGATCGCCCACCACCTGGGCATCGAGGCGCCGATCAACCAGCGGCTGGCCATACTGGCTCGGCGTGCGGCCGCGACGGGAGCCAAGCCCGGCGACATGAGCGCCGAGGAGCTTGCGGACCTCCTTCAGCAGTAGCGACGGCCCGCTCTGCTGCGGTGTCCCACGCTGCGTGGGATGTTTGCGCTGGACGTGGCGTGCATGCCATGTACAGCGTGAAGAACCTGGGCACGGCCTCCAGAGAGCTACCGATTGATGTGGCCACGGTGGTTCTGCGAGGTCTAGTCCGCTAATAGACCAGTGCCTGGACGTTGTCAGCGAGCGCTGCCTCAACGAAGCTCACAGCGCCTTGAATCCTTGCCGACTCGATCAGGTCGCCATCGATCAGCTCGCGCCGGGCGGCGCACTGAGTACACACCGTGATTGCGCCGGCGAGCCTGACGGTCTCCACGAGCTCCGCGACTGGCGTCGCGTACGGAAGCTCGAGATCGGGCTGCCGGCCAGGCACGGCGAACCACACCGCTTCGCCGGTCAACCAGACCGATACCGAGGCTCCGGCAGCCACGCCCATTGCCGCAACCGTCCACGCCTGGTTCGCCCGCTCAGCCGCCTCGGCGCCGCAGGTAATCTTGATCAAGAGCGAGCGTGATGTCATTTCGGTGGACATGGCCGACATTGTGGCAGAGGGTATCGCTGTGTTGATCACAAGATTCGCCGGACTGGCGCCATGGGAAACCAGATACGGCTACTCGCGCGTGGTGGTCGCCGGAGATTGGGCCATCACGGCCGGGACTACAGCGACCGGTGTGGAGGGAGTGCTGCATCCAGGTGACCCGTACCGCCAGACGCTGGCAGCCTTCCGGATCGCGCTCGACGCGCTGCAGGCAGCGGGCGTGGCAACGGCGCAGGTCGTACGTACGCGTCTATATGTCACTGACATCACCTCGCAGACAGAGGTCGGGCGCGCGCATCAGGAAGTGTTCGGCCGGATTCGGCCGGTGGCAACCATGGTCGAGGTGGCGCGGCTTGCCGATCCTGAGCATCTAGTCGAGGTCGAGGTCGAGGCGTACGTCGGAAGCTGAGGATCTCGACCCAATGGAAGACTGACTGCCGTGATCAAGCGACTGCAGATCCGATTGCGGATCTAGATATGCGTCTGGTGGTTCAGCGAGTGACCTCGGCCCGGGTCGAGGTAGTCGGCGAGGTCGTCGGGGCAATCGACCGGCCTGGCCTGTTGATCTTGGCTGGAGTCACCCATGCTGATCAGCCTGCGGCCGCGCAGCGGCTGGCCGAAAAGGTGTGGAGACTCCGCATCCTCGATGGCGAACGATCGTGCCAGGAGGAAAACGCGCCGATCCTGGTGGTCAGTCAGTTCACGCTGTACGCGGACACCCGCAAGGGCCGGCGGCCGTCGTGGAGCGCGGCAGCGCCGCGGGCTATCAGCGAACCGCTGATCGAGGCGTTCGTCTCCTGCCTGCGCCTGCTGGGCGCCGCGGTCGCGACTGGTGTCTTTGGCGCGGAGATGCAGGTCTCCTTAACCAATGACGGTCCGGTCACGCTGATCCTCGATTCTGAGGGCTAAGAGGTGCGTCCAAAGGCGACCTCGGAGATCACGACAGCATCGCGACCCCTGGCCGTCGATCCAGGATCGGTGCTGGCCTCGATCGTGAGCGTGACATGGTCACCGGGCTGGGACGGAATACTCAACTTCTGCATGGTCTCCACCCCGTCTTTCAGCGACTGCTGAAAGGAGGTGCCATTCCCAAAGGTCCAGGTCACCTTGGTGATTCGGCGATATTCGCCGTAGCGCTTGGCGCCGCTGGCCGGGTCCACCTTGGCGTATCCATTCACCAGGCCGACCTCGACAATGGAGGCTCCGGCTGGAAGTTCAAACGTGACGACCTGGCCTACGCCATTGCCATTGCATCGCCAAGCCCTATCCATCTTCCCGTCGAGCATGTGCTCAGGCATGTAATAGACCGGATTCCCAGCGCCATCAGTGGTCTGCGGCGCCTGGCAACCAACCTTTACCTGAGTCGGCGTCAGCGACGCCACCTGCTCGGTGGGCGATGCCTCAGAGGACGCGGCCTTCGCCACACTGGACTCCCCTGAGCCAGGAGCTACCGTTCGCGAGTCGGATGGCAGCAGCAATGCGATCCCGATGACTGCTCCAGCTGTGAGACACAGCAAGATCACGATCATGATGATCATGGGATTGCGGCGCGGACGCGGCGGTGGTGGTGCGGGGACCGGCTGGTCGCTGGGGGCGTACGGCGGTTGGGAATCCAGCGGCAGCACAAGTGTTAGCGGGTCGCCGCCTGTTACGCCCGAAGCCGTCGCATCCTGGCGATAGAGCCAGGCGAAGTCGTCACTAGCACCGTCAGGCGATACCGACGCCGGCTCATTGGGAGAAGGCTCGCTGCCTGACACCTGAGACATAGACCCTCACGGTAACGCTGAGATGGGCGCCTCGAGCCGTTCCTGTGAGGGTCCGACTAACGTCACATCTCCCTCTGTTGAGCACCTCGCGCAATCGCGCGTGGAATCCGCCTACTTCGTCGTCGCTCGCAGTGGAAAGAACGCCTCCGCTCGCTCTGTGTACATTGCTCGCTCCGCTCGCTGAGGCTGGCGCTTATGAGCCACTGCCTTCCTCACTCGCTCGCAGCGAAAGACATGCCTGCTCGCTCGTTCGTCCAGGACAGCGGCGCGCCAGCCTGGCTCAGCACGGCGGCGCGCGATTTCCGACGCTCGCAGCTCGGAGTCAGGGCGCTTCGATATCGACGTCGATTTCCTTGACGCTGCCGCGTGCAGCCACGACCGCGCGATCGACCGTCTCCGTGCCTGGTGCAAGAGTGCGGAGAGTCCAGTTGCCGTCAGCGGCGAAAAACCGGAAGTGGCCGGTCGCCGATGTCGGGACCTCCGCGGTGAACTCGCCACTCGAGTCGAGCAGCCGGACATATGCCCCCGCGACTGGATTCCCGCCGCGCAGCACGCGGCCCTGAACCACGGCTTCTTTGGTCACGTCGACGCCGGCCAAACTGAGGCCGCCCTTGGTTGCTGCGCACATGATCTTCTCCTTTGAGCTGACGCGGGAATCGAATGAATGGTCGGTCCCTAAAATGATCAGGCGTTGCCGGGTTCGTCACCGACGGCCACCGGCACGCCGACCAGCGAGCCGTACTCGGTCCAAGAGCCGTCGTAGTTCTTCACGTTCTGCTGTCCGAGGATCTGGTGCAGAACGAACCAGGTGTGTGCGCTGCGTTCCCCGATCCGGCAGTAGGCAATGATGTCTTTGTCCCAGTTGAGGCCCGCACCGCTATACAACTCTTTGAGCTCGTCATCGGATTTGAAGGTGCCGTCATCATTGGCTGCCTTGCTCCAAGGCACGTTGACCGCGGTAGGAATGTGGCCGCCACGCTGTGCCTGCTCCTGGGGCAGATGGGCTGGGGCAAGCAGGCGACCGGCGTACTCGTCCGGACTGCGCACATCGACCAAGCTCTTGGAGCCGATTGCCGCGACCACCTCGTCCCGGAAAGCCCGGATGTCGAGGTTCGGCTCCGTAGCTGTGTAGCTCGTGGCCGGTCGCGTCACTGTTTCGCTGCTCAGGTCGCGCGCGTCCAACTCCCACTTCTTGCGACCACCGTCGAGCAGGAGGACCTTGTCGTGCCCATACAGTTTGAAGTACCAGTACGCATACGCCGCGAACCAGTTGTTGTTACCGCCGTAGAGCACGACGGTGTCGTCATTGCTGATGCCTCGCTCGGACAACAGCTTCTCGAACTGCTCCTTGTTGATGAAGTCACGCCGGACGGGATCCTGAAGATCCTTCTTCCAGTCCAGCTTGACCGCACCAGAGATATGGCCGCCGTCATATGCGGTGGTGTCTTCATCGACCTCGACGAGAACGAGGTTCTCGTCGACGGCATGCTCGGCGACCCAGTCAGCGTCGACAAGTACTTGTTGCCTGCTCATGTTCTGGCTTCTCCTGGTGTGTTGGTGGCTCGACAGCCGAGGGTGAGGGTACGGATGGCCGTACGGGGGGCGGGATGAGGGCGGCGGCGATCACGAGCCCAACGGGGTCGGACTCGAGACGACAGAAGCGCGCCTCTACATTCGCCGAAGCTGACACAAAGACGAGCGCATGCGGCCATGGTCTACAGCACGCCGGCGGGTAAGCGGCGGCGCCCACGCGTTCGTCGAGGTCACGAGCAGAAGACTAGAGGTGGATTTAGGTCCATCCCAACAGTGCGTCTCAGAGTACGAGACTTCGTTCCAAATGTTGGACATGTCACACTCAGATGGCCGACTAGCCCGCGTTCGTCATGCTTTCGTTATTGTGACATCGGCCACATAAGGGGAGAGCGTCGCATAGTTCAGCGGTGAGTCCTACGCCCGATCACTGGATGCGACCCGAACTAATTGCCGCCCGCGAAAGGCGGCAACACCTCAACTCTTACGGGCGCCGTGAGCAACCGTTCGAGATCTTCTTCATGAGCCGTCAATCCATCAATGAGCAGCGAACTTGCCTTGATCACCTTGTCGAAGTGCGGATCAGACCGCTCATCACAAGCCAATTGGAGTGCTTCGGCAACGGATCGGGCCTTGATTTCCTCTTCGGCGACGCCCGCTGCGGCCCTGGCCCCAGCCCAGTAATGAAGGGAAACAGGCACGATTGCGTTAGTCTCAAGCATGCTTTTCAGGCCATTTCTCAAGGTGGGCTGAAGGCTAGCACCGGCAATCCCCGAGGTGAGGAGACCGATATGGCCACCTTGCTGCTGCTCACCAACGATATGCGTTCGTCCGCGGAAATCCTGCCCGCGCTAGAGCTCCTCCCCCACCAAGTCAAAGTCGCCCAGGCGGAAGCCACGGCGCTGCTGGATGCACCGGCTGCCGACGTGATCTTGCTCGATGCGCGACGGGACCTGGTAGGCGCCCGGTCACTGTGCCGGCTCATCGAGACGACGGGCAAAGAAGCGCCGCTGCTCGTCATCGCACACGAGGGCGGGCTCGCCGCGCTGTCGGCCGACTGGGGGTTCGACGACCTGCTGCTCGCGACCGCCGGGCCAGCCGAGGTGGACGTACGGCTCCGGCTCGCGATGACGCCGACGGTCGCAACCAACGTCGACCCGGTAATCCAGTCCGGCAACATCATGATCGACGAGGCCGGCTACAGCGCCAAGCTCAACGGCGTCCAGCTCGATCTCACCTACACCGAGTTCGAGCTGTTGAAATACCTCGCACAACACCCGGGACGGGTGTTCAGCCGCCAGCAGCTGCTGAGCGACGTGTGGGGATACGACTATTACGGCGGCACCCGAACCGTCGATGTCCATGTGCGGCGACTGCGCGCCAAGCTCGGCCCGGAGTACGAGTCGGTCATCGGCACCGTTCGCAACGTGGGATACAGGTTCGTGACCCCCGCCGAGGAGTCGGCTCGCCTCACCGGGTAATCCCCGCATTCCGAGCTGCGAGCGTCGGCAATCGCGCGCCGCCGTGCTGAGCCAGGCTGGCGCGCCGCTGTCCTGGACGAGTGAGCGAGCAGACACGTTCTTTCGTCTGCGAGCGAGTGAGGAAGGCAGCGGCTCACAAGCGCCAGCCTCTGCGAGCGGAGCGAGCAATGTGCACGGAGGGAGCGGAGGCGTCTTTCCTCTGCGAGCGACGACGACGGCGGCGGATTCCACGCGCGATGCGCAAGCAGCCCAAAAAAGGCTGCCTCAATCGTTGCGGTAGCGAGACCGCACTTTGAGGCGCCGGATATGCGCCGGGAGCGTTCCCGGAGGGCCACTAGGACGCAGAAATTGGATCCCGGCAAGGACCTGGGCCGCCAGGACAAAGAGCAAGGTAATCCCCAGCAGAACAGCCGAAGGGGACGACCAGCCAGCTGCAGCGCTGCCCGCCATGGTGGTGAGCAGAACGACCAGGGCCACCCCGTACGACGCCAGGTGCGCGACCCATGAGAGCTGCTTCTCCCCATGCAGATCCTGTAGGCGCTTACCGAGCCACGAGGCCATCGCGCGCCGCCAGACGACAACCTGGATAACACAAATGGCCAGCATGAGAGCCGCGGAGACCAGCGCAACCACCGCCCAGACGAGTCCGGGCCCGGCCCCGGCGAACGATGGGAACTTGACGACTGCGGCAGCAGCTGCGATGACCGCAACGACAGCACACACTGCCCCGATCTGCGTCAGCCGCAGGTGAGGCGCCATCCGAGCCGCGATGGCCGGTTGTGCGGTGGCGCCGTAGGCAGCGACCTGCCTCGACGGATCCTCATCTTGGCTCATGCTCGCAGCTTAAGACCGTGGGGAGCGCATCAGCTGCGAGCGTCGGAAATCGCGCGCCGTCGCACGGAGGAGGAGGGAGCGGAGGCGTTCTTTCCTCCGCGAGCGACGACGAAGTAGGCGGATCTCAAGCGCGCGATGCGCGAGCAGCTCCAAGACAAGGGGCTAGCGTGGGCGCATGTCCGAGCTGCTGACCATCGCCGTGGCAACCGAGCTCACTGAAACAGAGATCGCCGGCGTGGTGCAGTTGGTGGCCGATGCCGAGGCGGTCGACCACATGCGGGCTCTCAATGAGGCCGCACTGCTGCGACTGCGACGTCCACATCCGACAACGCAACACGTCCTGGTGAGCGAGGACGAGGATCTGGTGGGCTACGCCCAGCTCGAGTCGGGTACCGAGTGGAGCGGCGGCCAGCTCGTGGTCTCTCCTGAGCATCGGCGACAAGGCGTCGGCACCTTGCTGCTGCAGCGGCTGATCACAGGGTCGAGCAGTCCGTTGCGGGTCTGGGCGATGGGTGACACCCCGGCAGCCAGGGCGCTCGCCACCGCCGCCGGAATGACTCGCCAGCGCGAGTTGCTCATCATGGAACGGCGGCTCGATGATGAGTTGCCAGAACCGGTGGTTCCTGCAGGCGTACAGATCCGAACCTTCGTGCCCGGACAGGATGAGCAGGAGTGGTTGCGCGTCAACGCTGCCGCATTCGCGCATCATCCCGAGCAGGCACTGATCGACGGTGATGACCTCGCGGACCGGATGGCTGAGCCCTGGTTCGACGCAGAAGGTTTCTTTGTCGCCACGATCGACGACACCATAGTCGGCTTCCATTGGACCAAGCAGCATCAAGATCAGCTTGGAGAGGTCTACGTGCTCGGGATCGTGCCGTCGGCGGCCGGCCGTGGACTGGGCAAAGCGCTGCTGCTGACGGGGCTGCGCTCGTTGCAGCAGCGAGGCAGCACCCGCGTAGAGCTCTACGTCGAGGCAGACCACCGGGCCGCAATCGAGCTATATCTGTCCTATGGATTCGCCACAGTCAGCCGTGATGTGATGTACGCGCAGGGTTGAGCCTTCATCAGGTCCCGCCTGGACGTCATGGAGATAACGGAGCAACTCAGGAGATAGATATGGAAGCAGTCGAAGTGTCAACCGTGATCGAGGACTTGCTTCCCGTTCCAGCACCGGAGTTGCCACCTGATCGCTTCTTGGACCGGGAGCTGTCCTGGCTCGCCTTCAACAATCGCGTCCTCGATCTGGCCAAGGACGCCAAACGGGTGCCGCTGCTGGAACGCGCGAAATTCCTCGCGATCTTCTCCTCCAACTTGGACGAGTTTTATATGGTCCGGGTCGCGGGGCTGAAGCGCCGCATCGCGGCTGGCGTCGCGGTCCCAACGGTGAGCGGGATGATGCCCCGGGAGGTGCACTCAGCGATCCTCAACCGGACCCGCGAGTTTGTCACTGAGCAGGCACGGGTGTTCCAGGGGGACGTCCGGCCGGCACTGGCCAAGGAAGGCATCGAGATCCTGCGCTGGGATGAGCTCACGTCTGCCGAGAAGGATCGGATGGACGAGTTGTTTGCCGAGCGGATCTTCCCGGTGCTCACCCCACTTGCCGTCGATCCCTCACATCCCTTCCCCTACATCTCGGGCCTGTCCATCAACCTCGCGGTGCTGGTACGCAATCCGGAGACGGGCATTCGCCAATTCGCCCGGGTCAAGGTGCCGACCATGCTTTCCCGCTTCATCCCGCTGGCCGAAGGCCGCTATGTCGCGCTGGAGGACGTGATCGCTCATCACCTTGATCAGCTGTTCAGCGGCATGCAAGTGGTGGGGCACCACACGTTCCGGGTGACTCGCAATGAGGACGTGGAGGTCGAGGAGGACGACGCCGAGAATCTGCTGCTTGCCCTGGAAAAGGAGTTGCTCCGTCGCAAAGTCGGTCGCCCGCCGGTTCGGCTGGAGGTCGAGGACGACATGGACCCCAAGATGCTCGAGCTGTTGATGAGTGAGCTGGACATCAGCCAGAGGGAGGTCTTCCACTTGCCCGGCCCGCTCGACCTGCGCGGCCTGTTCTCCTTCGCCGACATCGATCGGGCTGAGCTCAAGTACCCCGCCTTTCTTCCCCACACCCATCCCCACCTCGCTGAGGTCGAAACGGCGAAGCCTGCCGACATGTTCGCCGCCCTCAAGCAGCGCGATGTGCTGCTGCACCACCCGTACGACTCATTCGCGACGAGCGTGCAGCGCTTCATTGAGCAGGCAGCCGATGATCCACACGTCCTGGCTATCAAGCAGACCCTCTACCGCACTTCAGGCGACTCACCCGTCATTGACGCCTTGATCGAAGCAGCCGAGGCAGGCAAACAGGTGCTGGCCCTTGTTGAGATCAAGGCTCGCTTTGACGAGCAGGCCAACATCGCGTGGGCCCGGCGGCTCGAGCAGCACGGTTGCCATGTGGTCTACGGGTTGCTCGGGTTGAAGACCCACTGCAAGCTTTCGATGGTCGTACGCGACGAGCCGGACGGGCTCCGCCGCTACGCGCACATCGGAACAGGAAATTACAATCCCAAGACCGCTCGACTGTACGAAGACATTGGGCTGCTCACCGCCAACCCCATCGTCACCGAGGACATCGGCCGACTCTTCAACCATCTTTCGGGAATGGCCCAGGAGACCCAGTACAAGCGGCTGCTTGTCGCTCCGCACGGCATCCGAAACGGGCTGATCGACCGGATCAATCACGAGATCGCCAACCACGAGGATGGCAAGCCCGCCGCGATCAAGATCAAAGTCAACTCGATCGTGGACGAGGCGACCTCCGATGCGCTCTACCGGGCGTCGAGGGCCGGTGTTCCGGTGGACCTGTGGGTACGCGGCACCTGCACGATCCGGCCTGGTGTGCCGGGTCTCAGCGAGAACATCCGAGTGCGCAGCATCCTCGGCCGCTTCTTGGAGCACAGTCGACTCTTCTGGTTCGCCAACGACGGATCGCCCTCAGTAGGCATCGGCTCCGCGGACCTGATGCACCGCAACCTCGACCGCCGGGTGGAGGTACTTGTCTCGATCACCAATCCAACACACATCAGTGAGATCGAGAACCTGTTCCGTCTGGCGTTCGACGACGGCACGGCATCGTGGTGGCTACAGCCGGACGGGACTTGGATTCCGCATACCACGGATACGAACGATGAACCCCTGCTGGATATGCAGGAGTACTTGATCAACGCTACGAGCCGTCGCCGGGCTACTCCGAAGTAGCCGTCCAGTGCCTTCGGTGAGCACCGCCCGTACCCGGAAAGATGCGACGCCGTCTCCGAGGCGCCCGATCCTGGCGGCCGGCGCCGTTGTGACCCGGGAACATCCGCTACGGGGCACCGAGGTAGTGATCATCCACCGGAAGCGCTACGACGACTGGACGCTGCCGAAGGGGAAGCTCGATGTTGGCGAGTCGCTCCCGGCGTGTGCGGTGCGAGAGGTGTGGGAGGAAACAGGCGTCACCATACGGCTCAGCGTGCCGCTGGACTCGATCACTTATGAGGCTGGCAACGCCGGCCTCAAGAAGGTCGATTACTGGGGAGGCGTCGTCTTGGAGTCGGTGCGCCGGGCGCCGGACGCGGAGGTCGATGTCGTCTCCTGGCTGCCGGTGCGCGCAGCCCTCGCCCGACTCACGTATTCTCATGATCATTTCCTGGTACTGCAGTACCTTGAACAGCCGCCCACCACTCCGCTGATCATCCTGCGGCACGCCAAGGCGATGGATCGCAAGGACTGGTCACGAAAGGACTCGACCCGGCCGATCATCTCCCGTGGTCGGCGCCAAGCCAAGATGCTGATCCCGATGTTGGGGGCGTACGGAGTGACCAAACTCGTCAGCTCGACTTCGACACGTTGCACGACGACAGTGCTGCCGTACGCTCATCAGCACGAACTGACTGTCGAGACCTACAGCCTGCTGAGCGAGGAGGAAGGCGAGGACGACCCGAAGAGCGTCGGCAGCCTCGCACGCAAGATTCGAGCCGCGACACTCGTCAGTGGTGAACCAACTGCTGTCTGCGTGCACCGGCCGGTCCTGCCGCACATTCTCGATGCGCTCGATATTGCGCCGACGACCTTGGTGACTGGGGAATTCCTGGTAGCGCACCTCACGGCCGACGGTACGGTGCATGCACTGGAACGACACCGGCCTCAGGCCTGACTGCAGTCTTGGAGTGCTGTGGCGCTACTGACGCCACGAACTAATCGAACCGGGCGCACCATCAGTCGGAATCCACAGGTTCGGAGCGAATCGAACGCGAGACAAATGCCGAACCGAATCGCCAAACCAGGATTTCACTTGACGTTCATCACAGACCGTGCGAATCGACACCCGGCCCTCATAGGTTCCTCGTGATCATGAATGAGCGAGCCTCCTATGCATCCTGAACCCGCGATCCCTAGCCAGGCCACAGTCCGCATCCTGGCCATTGCAGACACTGACTCCTACCTCAAATGGAGCGCGGCAACCTTGGCGACCCTTCCGGACTCCTGGGAGTCGACTCAATTGCTCATTGAGAACCCAATCATGCCGTCCGCGGCACAGATTCGGGCGACTAGCAACCGGCCGGTGGAGGTCCTCACACACGCCGCGCTCATACGCCGGATTCGGACTGGATGCCCCGACGTGGTTCTGCTCGCCTGTACTGGACCGGTCGTCGCCGCGCTGACGGCCCAGAAAGTGTTCTGGGGCCGTACGCGACCCGTGCTGGTAGCCGGTCTCCCCGGGATCAGCGTGCCGGCGACCCGCCGGGCAGTGACGTCGCGGGCCGCATGTGACCTGTTTCTGCTCCACAGCAAGCGCGAAGTCGCCGAATTCGCCGAAATCGGCGCACGGCGGGCGCCGCGGCTCACGTTCGGGCTGGCCTCATTGCCTTTCTTGCCTGCTCGTACTCAAGTGGCGGCTGAGACCGAGCTGGGACGCAATCTGGTGTTCGCTGCTCAGGCAAAAGTGCCAGTCGAGCGGGCCGACCGAGAAAAGATCTTGCTGGCACTCGCCGATTCCGAGTCAGCCGTGGTCAAGCTCCGCGCCTGGTCGGAGGAACGCCAGACCCACACAGAGACGTGGTCCTATCCGAAAATCATGGATGCCCTGGTTACGCAGCGCCGCGTCTCGGCCGACGCCATCACCTTCGTCGGAGGCTCGATGCATGACGCGCTCCGCACCTCACGCGGCCTCGTCACGGTGTCATCGACCGCAGCCCTCGAGGCCATGGCAATGAATCGACCAACGTTGATCATCTCCGACTTTGGCGTCTCAGCGGAGATGATCAATCTCGTATTCGAGAAATCGGGTTGCCTCGGGACGCTGGATGATCTTCGCTATGGCAAGCTCTGCCAGGCCAATCCGCAGTGGTTAGAGGCCAACTACTTCCATGCGTCCCAGGAGAACAACTGGCTGGAACTGCTCAATCAGCTGCTCGAGGTGCGTGCAGTTGGACAGTTGCCTCCGCGACCTCGCTCGAGAGCCTCGTTGTGGAGGCGAGTGCGGCGGCGCCTCCGCCTGATGATTCCCGCCAGGCTGACGTCTCGTCTCCGCCGGTTGCATGCTCCACTTCTTTACGTTTCTCCACACGCAGCCACGAATGAAGACGATTCCCGCTGAATCGAGCCTCAGTGCGACCGTGTGCTGAGAAACGACGGCTGATCTGGGTGGAGGTGGATCATAGCCGTTCGAGCATCCATGACCCACGCACTCCTCCATCAGCGATGTTGGCACGCAAGGTTTCCTGGCGGTGCGCGACGACCAGGTCGCAGAGCTCCCTGACTGCTCCATGACCGCCTGAGCGAGCCAGCACGAGTCGTGCTGCCTGCCGCACCGCCGGATGAGCATCCGCAACCGCAACCGGCCAGCCGACCAGACCCATCGGACCTAGATCATTGATGTCGTTGCCCAGATAGGCGGCACGGTCGGCGGGGATGGCGTGCCGCGTCAACCAGTCGCCCACCACCTCGCGCTTGTCCTCGACACCGTGCAGTACTTCGACACCTAGCTTGGCCGCGCGAGTCGCGACGACAGGGTTGATCTCCTTGGACACAATCAGCAGCGGTATGCCGACCGATCGCAGCCGCTCGACGCCGAGCCCGTCAGCCCGAGTGACGCGCACCGACTCGCGACCGTCCTGCGCGATGGTGGCTGAGTCGTCGGTGTGGACACCGTCGAAGTCGGTGATCACTGCGTCAACATCGATCTCTTGCGGTGGCTCCATCACCTGCGCCAGCGCACCCGCCAAGGTCAGGTCGTGTAGGTGGTCTATGTCAACCGCAGTCAGCTCGGGCACCTGCACCGCAGCCGTACGCCCGAAGAAGCGATGCCGTGCCGCCCGAAACCCGGCCGTCGACATGACATAGAACGCGCCTGTCTCACGAAAGTCTGGCTCCCGGTCTTGGCGGTGCGGCCGGACGGCAGGGTTGTGATTCTGGCCGATCACGAGACCGAAGCTGCCGCTGGCCCGCCACAGGAACTCATACGTCACAACGGCCGAAAAGACCGAGTCGGCATGGTCACCCACAACTAGCTCGACTCCTCGATCAAGATCATCCGGCGCGATGAACGGGCTCGTGCACTGCACGAAGACGATGACCTCCGGCTCCTCGCACACCATGATCAGCTGGTCGAGGGCATGGAGTAACGCAGACTCCGACGAGGCGGTGTCGCTGCACAGCTCCGCAGGTCGCATGATCACCTTCGCACCCGCGGCCTCGGCGCCTGCTGCGATCTCCGCATCGTCAGTGCTGACGTACACCCCATCGACAAGTCGCGCGGCACGGCACGCGTCCACCGCGCGCTCGATCAGGCTTCGTCCGCCGACCCGCCGAAGGTTCTTGCCGGGTACGCCTTTTGAGCCGCCGCGAGCCGGAATGATCGCGAGCACTCGGGGATTCACGCGTCCTGTGCCTGTCACAAGCATGGGTTTTTGATCTGGATGGAGCGCCATTAGAAAGCCACGGCCGCCAGGCCATAGCTCCGCCGCGCCGACCCGCTGACTCGACCCAGGAAGTCATCCGCACGCAGTCTGGCCTTAGGCTGGTACCACTCGTTCGCGATCTCACAGACCTCGATCTGCACATCTGACTCAGCGAGCACTGTGGGCAGTGTGTGCACGACGGTCGAAGGGAAGCTGATGATCGTGCGGCCGATGGGCCCCCGCCGCGCGACGATCTCAAGCGGCAGCGTTGGCCGCACGACGTCGATTCCCATCCGCTTAATGAGATCGAGCTTCCAATCCGCTTCCTTGCGATGTGCAAAGTATCGGTCCGCCTGGTAGCGGGTGATCAAAGTTTCCACTCCATCGAGGTACGCGTCCGCCTTGACGACGCCGTTCTCGACCAACGACGTACCGACCAGGTCGGCATTGGGCTTCAGCTGCGGGGCCGGGTGCCGGGCGCGCACCCACGAGAAGTCGTTGCGGATGATCCGAACCCGCGGTACGTCCACGGGCATGCAGGTGAACAACCGGAGCCGGCAACCCGACTCAGCGGATAGCCGGCGGCGTACTGACCCAGCAATCCGATCCCGCGCCAGTGTGGCAATTTGTCGACGCTGACTGGGCGTTGCTACTTGGTGCCAGCGCGAGAGCTGCTCGCCCGCAGCCCACTGCCGCGCGAACTCGAGCGTGGCAGTGCCGTCGTCCACGATGGTCACCTCGGTGAGCCTCGTCACGCTGATGATCACGTGAATCACCCCGGAGTACGGGTCGCCGATCACCAACCGGTGCACGCCGCTCAGCTCGTCCGCCAAGGCACGCACGCTGCGAGCAACAGCCATCCCGCCCTGGCGTGGCTCATGCCAGGAAACCGGGTGGCCGGCATCGCGCGCGAGCGTGATCATCGACCGCAGTTGGTTACGCGTGAGGCCAGCGCCGGGCGCAAGCACCGCAATCTTCAGCCCAGCGAGGTCGTCTTCGTGCCGCGCCAGTTCGATGACATTGAGTAGCTGTGCGGGGCTTTCCACCAACGCCAACGCACTATGTTCTGGTCCGGCATAGAAGGTCATGACACAGCCGCCAGGTCAGCCTGATCGGCCAGCTCACCCGGTACCCTGCGGAGCTTCTTCATTGCGGCTCGCTCGCCGTCATAGATGCGCTTCACCCCGTCGCCCATGGCCTCGCTGATCACCCGAACGTCGCGCACCAGCCGCCCAAGGCCCTGCGGCTCGACTGACGCGGCCTGGTCCGAGCCCCACATCGAGCGGTCCAAGGTGATATGCCGCTCCACAAGGACCGCACCCATGGCGACGGCGGCAAGCGTCGTCTGCAGCCCTGTCTCGTGTCCGGAGTAACCGATTGGCACGTTGGGAAATTCGCCCTGCAAGGTGTGGATCATCTTGAGGTTGAGCTCGTCGGTCGGCGCCGGGTAGGTGCTAGTGGCGTGACACAAGATGATGCTGTCGCTGCCGAGCACCTCGACGGCTTGCCGTATCTGGCGCATGGTCGACATACCGGTCGACAGGATGATCGTGCGACCGGTAGCGCGCAACCGACGCAGCAGGTCGTCGTCGGTCAGGCAGGCCGAGGCAATCTTGTGTGCCGGCACGTCGAACGCCTCCAGAAAGTCGACCGACTCGATGTCCCACGGAGACGCAAACCATGCAATCCCACGACGCTTTGCGTGCTCGTCAATGGCCACGTACTCCTGAATGCCGAACTCCACCCGGTGCCGGTAATCGATGTAGCGCATTCGGCCCCAAGGGGTGTCGCGTTCGATATCCCACTGGTCATCTGGGGTGCAGATTTCCGGCGTACGTTTCTGAAACTTGACCGCATCGCAGCCAGCGTCGACCGCCTGGTCGATCAAGGCGATCGCATTGGTCAGATCGCCGTTGTGGTTGATGCCGATCTCCCCGGTGATGTAGACGGGGTACGCGGCACCGACCGCACGGTCGCCCAGCTGGCGCGACGGGCTCTCCAGGAGCCATGTCTTGGCTGTCATTACACCTCCCAAGTGAGGCTGGTGTCGGCTCTTCTCCCGAGTTTGTTCATGATCCCGACGGTAGGCAGCAGATATTGCTTGGCGGGCATTGCGAGCTGAACATCAGGCAAACACTGCGCAACGTGGCTGGGTGATCATCTGGAGTTCACGCAGTGTTGCCCGGCCACTTACCTGGTGATCATCAGGCATCGCTGTCAACTCCTTATCGTCGAAAGGTGATCATGTTGTCGGTCATCGTCCCGTTCTTCAACGTTGAGCGATACGCCGCCGAAAACCTCAAGAGCCTGGCAAGGAATGCCGCACTCGGCATCGAGTTCGTGCTGGTGGACGATGGTTCTACGGACGCGACCTCGTCGATCCTCGCCGATGCTGCAGCAGGGTTGCCAGGCGCCCAGCTGATCAGGCTCCCGAGAAACTCAGGACTTTCCGCCGCCCGAAATGCCGGCTTGTCGTCGGCTCGCGGATGCTATCTCAGCTTTCTCGACGGCGACGATGTCGCGGCGCCATGCCATTTCTCTGCTCTGGTCGATGTGATCGAGAGGCTGCGTTGCGACTTCGTCCGAACGGACCATATTCAAGTTCGCGGCCGGCAACGGCTGCTGCACCGCATCAGCCACGCGCCGCGTGGCGTGGTTTGCCCGGCACGCTCGGGCATCGGGCCCGCCGCGCAGCGCAGCTCCGTGGACGCGCCGTATGCGTGGGCTGGGATTTATCATCGACGTCTGCTGGATGCAGGACTGCTGCGCTTCGATGAGGATCTGCGCACCTGCGAGGATCGCCCGTGGATCTGGGGACTGCACCTGCAGGCAAGCACATTCGCCGTTGTCGGGCTCCATGGAGTCCGCTACCGGAGGGATGTCTCAGCGTCGCTCACGCAGCTCGGCGACGAGCGGCAGTTCGACTTCGTCCCGGCCTTCGAGCGGATCCTGCAACGGGTATCTGCCGACCGCGACGCCGCCAGCCTCCTGCCAAAGGCCGTACGTACTTACTGCGCCGTTGCCTGCTACCACCTAAGCCAACGTGATCGCTACCCACTAGCACTGCAGCACAAGCTGCGCGCCCAGATCGTCGCTTCGCTCGCTCAACTCCCAGCCGAGCCGCTGCACACGACGATCGCGGAGCTAGATGTCGAGCGAGCGGCTACCGTCGAAAGCCTCCTGCTGGAGGCTGCATGACGACTCAGATCGTGCTCGCGTCCACAGCATTCGGACTGGCCACCCTGACCGCGGCGGACGACAGCGGCGCCTCCGCCCACTACGAACGCCGGATCCTCGTGGTCGTGTGCAACACAGCCATGCCGGAGGCCACCACACCGATGCACGACATAGCCGGCGTGCCCGATCTCATGCGCCAATTCGATGCGGTGTATGACTACAACGCATGCATTGAGCCTCAGCATCCGTCGATCTGGCGCCCTCGACCGGGAGATCTTCCGTTGTGGGAGCGGCAATTCCGGCTGCTCTGGGACCTGGGCGCCGATGATCTGCACCTGGTTGTGGAGAGCATCCACGTCGACCCAGCACAAGCACTCTGTCGCATCTTTGGCGACGCCCGGATCGATGTCTACGCCGACGGCCTGATGAGCTATGGCCCGACCCGGACCGCAGTGCCGGAGATGGTTGCCTGCCGGATCGAGCGGCTGTTGCATCTCGATCTTGTGCCCCGCTTCACCCCTCTGCTGCTCAGCGAGCGGGACGTGCCCACAACCGTGATTTCCAGCGAAAGCTTCCGGGCAGTGGTCAAGACCATGGTCGCCGACCGCGCCGCATTCACTGGCAACGACCGCGGCGCCTTGATCGTCGGGCAGTACCTGTCGGCTGGTGGGTTCCTGAACGAGGGCGAGGAGTTCGACCTGTACGCCGCGATGGCCTCGGGCTGCGCGGATGCCGGCTACACATCGGTCGCATTCAAGCCCCACCCAAGCGCACCGACCGGCCAGCTGGCGCGGCTGAGCGATGTCGCGCGCGCCCGAGGCGTCCGGCTAGCCGTGGCCGACGAGCGTGAGCTGGTCGAAGCGTGGTTCGAGCGTGGAGGCGTCGAGCTCGTTGTCGGATGCTTCTCTACGGCGCTGCTAACCGCATCGCGCCTCTACGGCTTGCCGGTGGCGCGGCTTGGCACGGAGCTGATGTTGGAACGGTTGACGCCTTTCCAGAACAGCAATCGAATTCCGGTCACCCTTGCGGACGCGCTGGTTCCCGACCTCTCGTCGCTGACCCCGCGCGAGAAGCAGCTTTGCCGCTTCGAGGACGCTGACGTCCAGGCGCTGGCCGTCTCCGTGGGTTACGCCATGCAGCCGCTCCGGCTTGCGGTGCGGCGCCCGGAGGCTGTGACGTTTCTCGCCCACCACTATGAAAGCAATTCCCGCTACTTCAAACGTCGGAGGCTGACCCGGCTCGGCTTGCCAGGCAGTCTGCCAGCGCCGCAACCGCCACCGAAACCAACTCTGTGGCACCGCCTCCA
>DATLPF010000151.1:0-2612 GCA_035535875.1 Propionibacteriaceae bacterium | reverse complement strand
GGCCCGGTACTCGTCGATCAGACCCAACGCGGCCGCCTCGGCGGCGAGCGTCGCGCCGCCGATCGCGATGTCGCCCTCCCCCGGCTCGGCTCGCAACCGCTCGATCTCCTCCGCCAGGCCGCCGGAGGCCAGGCGGGCATTGCCCTGCACCGCCGACAACGTGGTCGTGAACACCACCTTTGGGAGCGGCTTCCAAAGCGCGGCCCACTCGAGCTCCGCGTCGTCGAGCGATCGGTCCTGGTCGGCGGTCTCCCAATACAGCATCGTCTCGTACAGCCGCCGTCCCATCAGGTGGACGCCGACCTCTCGAACCTCGTCGATCCAGAAGCGAAAGACCCCCTCGTCCGGCGCCGTCCAGTCGAAGCCGCCGTCCGGCCCGACGATGAAGCCGTCAAGTGAAACGCTCATCGAATAAGTCACGCTGCGCAACAGAAGTCCTCCTCGGGTTTGACAGTACGACCACCGGACACCGCAGAACTCATCGCGGCTCGCCAATCCCCTCAGATCTCCCCGGTGCTGAGTGACGAAGTGAGTGACTACGGGCCCACTAGAGCGCACTACTCAGCGCACGTCAGCGGACCGGCCCCACGCTCAACCGTTGACTCCCTCGGCGCACCGAGCCTGGTTCACACCGAACAGGTCACTGGTCGAACCAAGTATCGCCCACCAATGCATTTAGGCCCCTGACTAGGAAATTCACCGAGTCAGGAGCCTTTTGCTTTTGGCTGATTGCCAGATCTGTGCCAGATTGCGCACCCGTGAGGGCCGCGAAACACGCTGTAACAGCAACACGAGCACGAGCAGCACAGCCGCGGCGGCGTACCCGCGCTGTTCGCACGGCGACTCGGGCACGTTCATCGACGTAGTGTGGGGCTTCAGTGCCTCGGCCACCGAGCGCACCGCGTACTCGTCCGGCGTTGCCGACGACAAGGCATCAGCGCTCCAGCTCGCCCTCGCGCTGCACCTGTCGGCTGCTGTCGGCGGCACACCGACTCTCAAGGCCCTCGAGCTCATCAGCGAGCTCGAGGGCATGGACCGCGGTCGCTACGCGGGGCCGGTCGGATGGATCGACGCGAGCGGAGACGGCGAGTTCGGCATCGCCCTGCGCTCGGCCGCTCTCGACGGCAACCGGGTCCGCCTATTCGCCCGCGCGGGGGTCGTCGCAGACTCCGACCCGGAGGCGGAGCTCGCCGAGACCGCCGCCAAGTTCGTGCCGGTCAGGGACGCGCTGGGCGCTTAACGGCCAGCCAGCAAGGCAGCCTGGTTGCGTTCGATCCTGAGGACGATCGCAGCCCACAAGGTGCCGGCGGCGAGCGATACCAGAAGACCGATCACCTCGCCGATCCCCGCGATCGCGTCGAAGGCCTTGATCTCGGCGAGGTCATTGCCAGCGCTGCCTCGGAGCGAGTAGGCATTCAACGTGAGGTTCAGGACGAGGAATGCCGCCCACCACCAGCCGATCAAGGCGGTCCGGCGGCCGTGAGGGTTGGTGGCCGCCTGCACATCCCGCACGATCTGGAAGGGGAACCACAGCGAGACGACCGGGCACACCCAGCTTCCCCACACCCATCCACGCTCACGCACGTGACGCGCAATCGGGTTCAGCGCCTCGGCATTGCGGCGCACACCCCACAACCACATGCAGGTGACGATGTACGCCGCCGGGAACAGAAGCAGGAACTTCAGCGCGCTCACCGCGTCGTACGTGGTGAGGACATCCATGATGTCGCCGCCCGCGACGAACTTGTCCTCCACCGCACGGTTGCCGGGCCAGACGAACACCGCGGCAAGGAGCTGGAGGAGCACCACGCAGCCGGCCATGGCGATGGAGGCGATTGCCATGCTCTTTGTCAGCGCATAGAACAGCCGGGGGCGCACGGCGTACGGAACAGGCGCGGGGGCGACAGACACGTGCTGTGTCCACTGCGCGCCGTCCCAGTAGCGAACCTGGTGGGGCGCAGACGGATCCGGATACCAGTTGGCAGGCGCAGTCACAGTCGCGCTCCTTCCCGAGACCGGTCCACTATCCCACCGCTCCGACCGGCAGCGCAGACGATCAGCGCTTGAGCTTCGACTCGATCTGCTCGCGGCGGAGCCGGACGATCTGCACCGCACGACAGCATCAGGGATGACATGGTCCGACTGGAACCGGATGGTGCCTCCCTCGGTGTCGAAGTCCACCAGCTCCTTCTCCAGAAACGGGACGATCGAGCCCGTTTCCTGACAGAAAGCAAAAGAGCGCCCGGGGGCATGACCCGGGCTCTCGCCTTTTCCCAAGCAGGCAGTTTCTACGGAAGGAAGCATCGAAATCGGCCGCTCGGAAGGCTTCTCCTCCGGTTTGCTATGTGGCCGAGTTCCGCTGGTCTCTCGATTATTCCGCGTCAACTCGCGGTTTGGCCGCTGATGGAATAGGCGTAACCGCCCATAAATGCGGACGGCGGCCCCGGGGGAGCGTTCAGGTGGCCGGAGATGATCGTCCTGAACCGGTCGCCGGTCTTGCCCAGCTGCAAGGCGCCGGTCGGGCCTTCGACGGCACTCGTCGAGGTGATCGTGTTCAGGTTCTCCGCGGTGAACGCACTCGTCGCAGTGTCCACGATCACCTGCTGCTGCAC
>DATLPF010000150.1:0-2871 GCA_035535875.1 Propionibacteriaceae bacterium | reverse complement strand
CGTCAGTTCGCCGCCACGGCTGGAGCTTCCATGGCGGGCATGTGTTCATGACGACATCCAGGCCGGCTCGTGGGCGCGCTCGGCGGCGCCTTCGATCACGCCGCGCTGAAGCCACACGGCCTCGATGCCCAGCCGATCCTTCTAGGCGATGGCCTGGTCGACGACCGCGCCGACCCGCTAACTGTTCACAAAGCAGTCCACGACACATGCGCTGGTCACGGTGGTGGTGTCGATGCCTAGGTACGCGCTGAACACCTGCAGCAACCGGGAGCCCTCGACGCGGAGGACCGTGGTATCGGGCCCACGAAGACCTCTGCCCAGACGAGCGCGGTCGCGGGCGTGCGCCGCACAGGCACAGCGCTCGCCGCCGACAGGCTCGGTCAGGCTGACGTCATACGCTGAACCCACAAGAGAGGCGCACCGATGAACGGAACCGAGAACAGCCCAACAGCGACCCTGGAAGAGCATCTGCGCCTCGGCGCCGGCTTCGCAGAAGCTGACCGGCCGCACATTCTCGAGGCCCTGTCCGCACTCGCACCGCACCTGTCTGGATGGGAACACGACCAGGTCGACCTCGAGGTGTCATTGAAAGACGCCGAAGGCCCGGACCAGAAGGTCACCCTGCAAGCCTGGCTAGCGGGGCGGGCGCACCTCGTGGCCACCTCCCATGAGCGCGACCTTGATCATGCTCTCGCGGAGGTGCGTAGAGACCTGATCCGCCAGATCGAGGAGGAGAGGTCGCGGCGCGAACCTCGCAAGCGCCGGAAGACGCGTTATCGCACGACCTGACTGCTCATGCCGCTGTCTGCTCGGGGCTCGCGACCGTGCCGCCGGTCGCACACTGGTAGCCGACCAGCGATCGGTTTTCGGCGAGCCCACCGCCCCGTCAACGCCGCTCGGCGGGCGCTCCTCCTCATCCGGCGTGTCCGCCCCCAGCGGCGAGGAAGAGCCGCCGGACGACGACGGCCAGAACGACGATGACGTGGGGGAGACCACTGGGCTGACGGCCGGGCTGCCCGCCCTCGGCAGGCCACACCCGGATGTTGCGCACGTACCGGCCAACTGCCTCGAGCGCGGCGGCGCTTGCGCAAGCGAGTCGACTAAGACGATCTGACATACGATCGTGTCGATGGTCGACGACTCGACAACGGGTATTCAACGACTCGACAACGGGTATTCAACGTCGTAATGAAACAGCTGGCGGTGATCGCGACCATCTTCTTGCCGCTGACGTTCATCACCGGCTTCTTCGGCCAAAACTTCGGCTGGCTCGTGCGGGAACATCAGCGGCTTGCCCGCGTTCGTCGTGCTCGGCGTCGGGACTGAGATCGTGGCCGTCGCGATCTTGATACCTTCTTCAAGCGCCGCGGGTAGTTCTAGACAGCCGCCGCCGCGGCACATTCGATTCGTGCCGTCCCGATTCACCAGTGGCGAGAGACGTTCTACGGTCGGGGCTGCCTTGCGCGATTAGGTGCGAGGTTTGGAGTGGACGACGTCACCACGCTTGACGTGTGGGAAGCCCGGCCGGCAAACCAAGCTCCGCGTTGGCTGCCAAGTGAGCCTTCGAAAAAGGGACACTCACCTACTCGCCGCAATGCTCTACGAGGGCTACAGTCCCTTCTCACAATCCGTCAGCGAGCTGAGTTCGATCGGCGCCCCAACGCTCGAAAGGTGCTCGACACTCTTGTGGTTGGCCGACCGGATCAGGAACGGCTGGACGGTCCCTGCCGGCCGACGGCGGCCTCAATCTGGGTGTTGACGTCGACGTCGTGCGGGATCGTGCCACAGCCAGCTGATGAGGGGCAGGATCGCGGCCGCGAGAAGGCAGCCGACGAGCAGTCCGGTGAGCGCGCCTCGCGGCGGGCGATGCGGCCGATCCCGACGCCTACGGATAGGCCGGAGATCTCGCGACTTCGGGTTCCGCCCGCTTCGACGCTAGCCGTGCGGCCCGCTCCTGATGCGTGCCCGGGGCCACCACAGGCGCATCAATGTTCATCACGTCAGCCAGTACGGCGTCCGCCGGCGCCGCCAGGGAGCAGCTCGATTGGGGCCGAGACCGACGAGGCGCCCGTTCGTACACACGGCCACCACGATGCCGATGTCGAAGGTGGATCCGCGCATCCCGTCCAACACCGCCGCGACATCGCTCCTCGGGCCTAGCCACGGGCACGTTGCGAACCGCGTAAGCGGCGGCGGTGCCGATCGGCTCGTCGAGCTCCTCGGTCAGACCGGAGTTCGAAAGCGGGTCTCGCGGTACCTGATGACTTCCCACTCGGTGATTCCGCCCACGCTGGACGCTGCCGCACGGGTCTTTGGGCCTCTCTCGCGATGGAACACGTGAAGCGTCCTGAGCCTCTACCGGTTGGCGGAACCATAACTGAAAGTGGTCACGAGCGACACCAGAAACCGTGGTCGGGAAGCTGTCGTTCATGACCACTTCTCCAGCGACTCGGGTAGACAGCTACGGGCGCAGCTTCGCGCTACCGCACGCGTTCGCGGTCAATCCACGAAGGGCGCCCGCACCGCTCGTCCAGTGATCGTTTCCGGGGTGATCATGATGAACAAGTTGCGTGTGCCCTCGGCCCAGGGAACGGGGCCGTCCTTCCACAGTGAGGTCAACGTGTATTCCCGCGTCACCCGTTCCGCCGATCCCAGTACCAAGACACTCCAGCCCGACTCCCGTTCTTCGTCGATGTCGTCGATCTCGAATGCGACTCGGGTGTGGCGTCCGAGTGAGGACAGCACACCGTACGGTGACGTGCGAAAGACAATCGTCTTGGCGTAGTAGGCGTAGGTCACCGGCAGGATCTGTGGTCCAGCAGGTGCATTCAAACCCACTCGGCCGGCCTTGTGCTCAGCAAGGAGCTTCTC
>DATLPF010000149.1:0-2952 GCA_035535875.1 Propionibacteriaceae bacterium | reverse complement strand
ACGAGGTCGACGCCCAGCTTGTCAGCTGCCGTGCGGGCGTTGTCGGTGATCGCCTTGAGCCAGCCGTGGTCAGCACCGGGCGCGCTGAAGGCGACCTTGACGGCACGGCCGGAGACGCCACCGGTCTGCTGAGCGGAAGGGGCCTGCGATGCGGCAGGTTGCTGCGGCTGCTGGGCCTCATTAGTGCAAGCGGTGAGCGTTATGGCCGCGAGTGCGGTCCCGAGTACCAGTATTCGAGGGAGCCTCATGTGCTCTCCTTTCCCTTTCTAGGCGCGGCTCCTCTTGGAGCCAAAGCGGTGGGGCAGCGACTGATGCCTGGCCTAATCGCGGCGCTGCAGCGCCACGGCGACGAGGATGAGTACACCCTTGACGATCCCTTGGATCTCAGCAGGCATGTTGAGCAGGTTCAGCAGGTTGAAGATCAGGCCGAACGTGATGACACCGAAGAAGGTGCCGGTCACGGTGGCCTTGCCGCCGGTCAGGGCGGTCCCGCCGATGACCACGGCGGCGATAGCGTCCAGCTCGACCAGGTTCCCGACGACCGGGGAAGCGCTGGCCAGCCGGCCCGACAGCAGGATGGCTGAGATGCCAACGCACAGCCCGGTGAGCGCATAGACGGCGAAGGTGATCCGTCCGGGGCGGATACCCGCGATCCGGGCGGCGCTACGGTTGCCGCCTACGGCAACCGCGCGTCGACCGAAGGTCGTGCGGTTGAGCAACACCCAGCCAGCGATGGCGACGACGACGAAGATAATGGCGGGTACGGGCACCCCGAGCACCCGGCCGCTGCCGAAGCCCTGCAGGATTCCTAGTTCGATCAGGCTGATGGGCGTCTTGTCCGACATCCACAAAGCCAAACCGCGGGCAATGGTCAACATGGCCAGGGTGGCGATGAACGGAACTACCTTGCCCACGGTGATGGTCAGACCGTTGATCGAACCGAGGAGCAGGGCGAAGCCCACCGCGCCGAGCATGAACATCCAGGAGCCATACTCGGCCAGCAGGCCCCCAGCGATGCAGGCCGCGGCCAGCACCGACCCTACGGACAGGTCGATGCCTCCGGTGGCGATCACGAACGTCATGCCAATGGCGATGATGCCGGTGATGCTTGCCTGGGTGAGCACGTTGAGCAGGTTGTCGCTGGTCAGGAAGACGCCAGGCCTGATGATCACCCCGACAATGATCAGTGCGATGATCACGACCGGCAGCACCAGCTCCTGGACGGGCACCTGGCGTAAGCGGGTCCGGACGTCCACCGTGGGCGTAGTATCGACGGCCATTCCTCACCCTGCCTTTGCTATGTGATGAACCGGGACAGCCGACCGCAGCACGTCCTCCTCAGTGCTGGTCGCACCATCGAGCTCGTCGACGATGTTGCCCTCACGCATCACCAGCACGCGGTGGCAGAAACCGAGCAGCTCGGCAAGCTCACTGGAAACCATCACGATCCCGATCCCGTTGGAGGCCAAGTCAGCGATCACCCGGTAGATCTCCGACCGGGCGCCGACGTCGACACCGCGAGTCGGTTCGTCCAGCAACAGCACGCGGCAGGAACGCAACAGCCAGCGGGCCAGAACCGCCTTCTGCTGGTTGCCCCCGGAGAACAGCCGCGCCGGGCGCTCAGGGGCGTCAGGCTGGGTGTTTAGTGACCGTAGGTGGCGTGTGGCGTCGCGCCGCTCGGCGGCTCGGTCGGTGAATGGGCCGCGCCGGAACCGGCTGAGGTCGGCGATCGAAGTGTTGCGGATCATACTCCAGTCGAGCCACAGCCCTTCGGACTTTCGCTCCTCTGGCGCCATCCCGAGCCCGGCTCGGATGGCCAGGTCCGGCCTTCCGGGCGGCAGGCGATGGCCGCCGACCTCAACTTCGCCCGACTGGGCGGGGTCCAGGCCGTAGATGAGGCGCAAGAGCTGGGTACGACCCGAGCCCACCAGCCCGGCCAGGCCGAGGATCTCGCCCTCGTGCAGCGTCAACGAGGCGTCGTAGACGTCCGGGGGCCGGGTCAACCCGCGCACCTCAAGCACGGTCGTCTCGCGGAACGGTCCGCGGTCGGGGAACAACGCATCCATGCGGCCGCCGACCATGTGCCCGATCAGGGTGTCGATCGGTGTGTCCGGTGGTAGCTCCGTGGCCACCGTCCGGCCCTCCTTCAACACCGTCACGACGTCACCCAGCGCGCCCACCTCGCCGAGCCGGTGGGAGATCCAGATGATCCCGACTCCTTCGGCGGCGAGTCGCCGGACCACGCCGAACAACGCTTCCACTTCGACGTCATCGAGGACCGCCGAGGGCTCGTCGAGGATTAGCAGCTTGACCGAGTGCGACAGCGCTCGCGCCATCGAGACCACTTGCTGCTGAGCGGGCCGCAGGGTGCTGACCGACGCCGTCGGCGAGATGCTCTCATCGCCGAGCCGGGCGAACAGTGCCGCCGTCTCGCGGTGCATCGCAGCCCGATTCAACAGCGGACCACGCTTGTGCTCGTGGCCGAGGAACACGTTGAGCGCGACCGACAGGTGCGGAACCAGGTCGAGCTCCTGGTAGATGGTGGCGATGCCGCGGGCGATGGACGCGTTCGGGTCCCCGACAGGGAGCGGCTCGCCCTCGAACCTCACCTCACCTGCGGTGGGCTCCACTAGCCCGGAGATGCACTTGATGAGTGTCGATTTTCCGGCCCCGTTCTGGCCGATCAGGCAGTGCACCTGGCCCGGGGTGACCGTCAGATCGACACCGTCCAGGGCGCGTACCCCCGGATAGTCCTTGACGAGCCCGCGGACCTCCAGCAGCGGACTGTCGGCTTCGCTCATTGGTGCACTCCGGTCCACGCTCGACGCTCGGGCCACCCGGAGCGTCCGGGCCGCGTCTGAAGGATCTTGCGTCGAACACTACCGATGTAGCGAGACCTGGAGGAGGGAAGTCAGCGTTCTTTGCCGGAACGATACCGAGCGCCAAGCGTCT
>DATLPF010000148.1:0-5502 GCA_035535875.1 Propionibacteriaceae bacterium | reverse complement strand
GACACTCGGCCGGTTGTGTCGCACAGCAGCGCCGTGACTGTGCTCTGGTGGGCCACCTCGGCACCGGCAGCAGCTGCCGCGTCGACGAGCAGCCGGTCGAGCAGATGACGGCGCGGGGCGTACAGCGCGTCAACCCCGGCTCTCGGGCGGATCGCGACGCGGATCTTCTCACCATCTGCATAGTGGAAGACCACGTCTCGCACAGGCGGCGTGCCCGCGGCCACCACATCGGGAAGCACACCCCATCTCGACAGTTGTAGGACTCCGCCACGCATCAGGCCGTGGGTGGAGAGGGTGTCGCTGCCATGCCGATCACGGTCCACGAGGATGACGCGAACGCCGGCACGGGCGAGCAGCAATGCAGTCGAGGCGCCTGCGATCCGACCGCCGACGACGATGACGTCATAGCGGCTCATACGGCAGACACCTGAGATGCGACCTTCGGACCATGCGGTCCTCTCGCCTGGTCGACCACGTGGCCGCCCAGCAGGTGATCGACGACAGAGCGAGCGTCGTAGCGGGCACCGTCGATGAAGCCGGAGTCGCGGCGATGCTGGAAGTACTGCCCGACCACATACAGGCCCGGTACTGCCGTCACGCCATGACGCTGAGCAATCGAGCCGTCCGGTGCTTGGACAGGAAGGCGCAGCCACGGATGGTATGGGCGATAGCCCGCAGCAACGATCACTGTGCCGATCTGCTCTTTGGCAAGATCGAGCCTGGGCAACGAATCGGATAGGTGAAGCGAGTGCGGCCGATCGGCAGGCATGACTTCACGGTTCAAACCGACGGCGTCGACGTATCGGTCGACCGAATCGAGAAAGTGATGCATCCTGCGCTCGGCATCGGTTACCTCGTCACTGAGGTCGGCCCGAAACGACGCGACCCCACCCACGACTCCCTCGAGCCGGCCCAGCAGGCGTACGCCGCACGCCTGTAGCGTTCTCAGATCGAGGTCCTGACCCCGCATCTGCAGTTCTGGACGGCCGATCAGCTGCAACGAGGTTTCTCGCCGTGCTGCTTCCACGTTCGGCATCTGATCGATCGTGCGGGCCAGCCGACCCGTCGCTTGCAGCCACCAGAAGGTGTCCATGCCCCGATACCGGCGTGGCATTCGGGTGTGCCGGCCAACAGCGAGCGTTACCTCACGCCCTGCTCGGACCAGCTCGTCAGCAATCTGTACGCCGGATGCGGAAGCACCCACCACGAGCACATCTCCTGGTGGAATCGCGGTCGGGTTGCGATACGAGTTCGAGGTGATCACCTCGACATATGCGGAGATGCCGGACAGGCTGGCGGGCACGTAAGGCCGGGCATGCGGGCCGGTGGCAACGATGACGTGACGGGCATGCCACGTGCCGCCATCGGTGATCACCCGGAATCGGGCGCCGCCCGGGCCATGCATGCCGGAAATCTCCAGGACGGTGCTGTTCGTGATCACCGGTGCGTGAAAGGAGGCTGCGTAGCCTTCCAGATGGCCGACGAGCTCGCTCGAGCTCAGGTATCCATCGGGATCGGGCCCGGTATAGCACCAACCCGGCAGTCGGGTCATCCAGTTGGGCGTCAGCAGGTGCAATGAGTCCCAGCGCTCGCTGCGCCAGCGCTCCGCAATCCGACCTCGATCGAGCACAACATGATCACGTCCGGCGTCAGTCAGCAGGCGGCTGACGGCCAGCCCGGCGTGGCCGGCGCCAACGACGACCGTGTCGATGTTCATCGCAATCAGGAATGTGGGGGAGCCGATTGCCGCCACTCAGTTGGTGACCACGTTGATGATCACCGGCGTCGGAGTGGTGAGTGCGTCGTAGACGGCGGAGCGGCGGCGGGACTGCTCGACGAGTCCACGCAATGTCTCATCGTCGGCGTCCCCTTCGATGTGGAACGTGACACGGATCTCCTGGTAGCCGTTGCGAACCGTGCCGTCGGAGAGTCCGAGAAGTCCGAGCAGGTCGATGTCGCCCTCGACCGTGGAGGTCACCTTGTGCAGATCGACCCGGCGTGCGGCCGCAATGTTGGCGAGACCGGAGGTGAGGCAGGCAGCGATGGCGTGCAAGACGAACTCGATCGGAGTAGGTCCGTTGTCCTGCCCAACAAGGACGGCTGGATGGTCTGCGTCAAGGGTGGTGACGTGCTTGTGCTCCATCTCTTGCATTGCGCCGTAGAAGTCCGAGAACTGCGAGCGACTGTGGGTGCCGCTCACCCAGGTGTTGCTGGCACGGAACTGAAACTTGGCGATGTCCTTCTGATTCTTGACGGCGTCAAGGGTGGCGAACAGGGTCGCGACGTCCACCCCGTTACGACGCGGTGCCTCGGTGGCGGTAGTACTCATGAAGTCCTCCGGTGTAATTCCCAGTCGGTCGGTCGACCGAACTAGTATTGATTGTCACTGTTCTGTTAAGCTTTTGTCAATATCGATCGACCGACCGAATTCGCAACAGAAATGTGCGTCGGACAGGAGGTGAACCGTGGCGGAAACCGCAGTTCGCGTAACGGACACCCGAGGGCTCATCCTCGATGCGGCGCGAAGCCGGCTACTAGCTGACGGCTACGGCGGCCTGTCGACCCGAAAGGTGGCCGACCAAGCCGGCGTACCACTGAGCCAGCTCCACTACCACTTCGGCTCCAAGCAGGGCCTCATCCTCGCTCTGCTCGATGTGGAGAATCAGCGCCGCTTGGCGCGGCAGCAGAGAATGTACGCCGAAGATTCCCCCCTATGGCAGCGCTACGAGCGCGCCTGCGACTTCCTCGAGGATGACCTCGACTCCGGGTACGTACGAATACTGCACGAGATGATCGCGGCGGGCTGGTCGAATGAGGAGCTTGGCAACGCGGTGCGAGAGCTCATCAGCGGATGGTTCTCCTTGCTCACCGACGTGGCACGCGAGGCGGAACAGCGCCACGGCTCGCTCGGCCCGTTCACTGCCGACGAGGTGGCCACCCTCGTGACGGCCACATTCATCGGTGCAGAGGCACTGCTCTTAGTCGGCTTCGACCGCGAAATCCTGCCCATCCGTTCGGCACTGCGGAGATTCAGTGTGGTGATCAGGAAACTCGAAGAGAGCCAGGTAGGCCGGGAAGGAATTGATCATGCGAGCGTGCCAGCCGACTCGTGACGGCTACGTCGAACGAGACGGAATCAAGATCTTCTACGAGGTCTTCGGCGATGGCGAGCCGACTGTGCTGCTGCTGCCGACGTGGTCGATCATCCACTCGCGGCACTGGAAGATGCAGATCCCCTACCTCTCGCGGCATTGCCGGGTAATCACCTTCGACGGCCGCGGCAATGGACGCTCAGATCGGCCGACGACGCCTGAGGCGTACGCGGAGACCGAGTTCATGGCCGATGCGATCGCCGTGATGGACGCGACGCAGACCGAACGGGCGGCCATCGTCAGCTTTTCGTTGGGCGCGCAGCGCGGGCTGTTGCTCGCCGCAAACCATCCGGAGCGGGTCGAGGCAGCTGTCTTCGTCGGTCCGACGTATCCGGGGGGCGGACACCCACGGCCGGAGCGAACGGTGTACTCGTGGGAGGACGAGCTCGACACTGACGAGGGCTGGGCGAAGTACAACAAGCACCACTGGCTGCGGGACTACCAGGGTTTTGTTGACTTCTTCCTGTCGACGATGTTCCCGGAACCGCACTCCACCAAGCCGATCGAGGACGGCGTTGGCTGGGGCCTGGAAACGACGGGCGGGACGCTCGCCCTCACCTACCTGGCGCCTCACCTTGAACCCGACGAGGCACTCGAGCTGGCTCGGCGTGTCCGCTGCCCGGTCCTGGTTGTGCACGGGGACCGCGACGGGATGTCCGACCTGTCCCGCGGGATCGCCCTCGCCGAGCACACCGGCGGTCAGCTGGTTGTGCTCGAGGGCTCCGGACACGCACCACACCTGCGTGATCCGGTAAAGATCAACTTGCTCCTTCGGGATTTCGTCAAACCGGCCCCGCCGCCGCGACGCTGGGTACGCGGAAAGTCCCGCCGAAAGCGTGCGCTCTACATCTCCTCACCGATCGGTCTCGGACACGCGCAGCGTGATGTGGCGATCGCGGATGAGCTGCGGAAAATGCATCCCGACATCGAGATCGATTGGCTCGCTCAACATCCGGTGACGGAAGTTCTTCGGGCGGCCGGTGAACGTATCCACCCGGCAAGCAGGTTTTTGGCTAACGAGTCGGGCCATATCGAAAGTGAGTCGGCGGAGCATGATTTGCATTGTTTTCAGGCGATCCGGCGGATGGATGAGATTCTGCTCGCCAATTTCATGGTGTTTCATGATCTTGTCCGCGATGAGCCCTACGACCTGTGGATCGGGGACGAGGCGTGGGAGCTGGACTATTACCTGCATGAGAATCCGGAGCAAAAAAACGCGCCGTACGTCTGGATGACCGACTTCGTCGGCTGGTTGCCGATGCCCGATGGTGGTGATCATGAAGCGTTTCTGACCGCCGACTACAACGCGGAGATGATCGAGCATATTGCCCGATTCCCACGGCTGCGGGATCAGGCGATCTTCGTTGGCAACGAGTCCGACATTGTTCCGGAAATCTTCGGGCCGGAGCTGCCGCTGATCCGGGACTGGACACGGGAGCACTACTCCTTCGCCGGCTATGTCACCGGGTTCGATCCGGCTGATTTCGCCGACCAGCCTCGGCTGCGACATGAGTTGGGGTATCGAGATGACGAGCAGGTGTGCATCGTCACCGTCGGCGGCTCCGGCGTCGGTGGCCATCTGCTACGCCGCGTCATCGCGGCATTCCCCGCAGCCAAACAACGACTTCCCGCGCTCCGCATGATCATCGTCACCGGCCCGCGGATTGATCCCGGCATGTTCCCACAGCATGAGGGTTTGGAGGTCCGCGGCTTCGTCCCGGAGCTGTATAGGCATCTGGCCGCTTGCGACTTGGCGGTGGTGCAGGGCGGCTTGACCACCTGCATGGAACTCACCGCCACCCGCAGACCATTCCTCTACGTCCCGCTGCGGCACCATTTCGAGCAGAACTTCCACGTCCGCCACCGACTCAACCAGTACGGTGCCGGACGAATGCTCGACTTCGACCACGCAACCCCGGAGATCATCGCCGAGATGATCAGCTCCGAGATCGGCCGCCAGGTGAGCTACCGACCCGTCGAACGCCACGGTGCCACACAAGCCGCAACCCTCATCGCCCAACTGCTCTGAGGCCCGGAGCGGTTAGGTGGCTTTGCGGCGGCGGCGCCCGTGTCGCAGGCCCCGACTAGAAACCCCTGCTACTTGTTCGGGCTCTGGTGCCAGCATTTTCGCGGCGTCGGCGAGCCAGTCGTTCACCGCGGTCCACAACCGGCTGAACAGGTCGAGCTGCTCGTCCTGAGCCGCAATCGTGCCGCCATTGAGCTGGACGACCTGGTGGCCGAGCTGGATAGAGCCGGGGTCGCGCAACACGACCGTCACGGTGTCGTCCGTCACCGACAGCTCGAGCTGGCGCGCGGCGGCTTGGGCCGGGGTGTCGTCGGCGGTGTCCTC
>DATLPF010000147.1:0-5947 GCA_035535875.1 Propionibacteriaceae bacterium | reverse complement strand
AGGCCCTTGATCATCGCCGGAGGTGGGGTCATCTACTCCGGGGCCACGTCAGAGTTGAGTGAGCTGGCTGCCACTGCGGGGATCCCGGTCGCGGAGACGTTCGCCGGCAAGGGTGCCATCCAGCAGCGGGCCTGGTGGCAGCTGGGCGGAATAGGACTGGAGGGTACGCCGGCAAGCAACGGGCTGGCCGCCGAGGCGGACTTGGTGCTCACTGTCGGATCCCGGTTGACAGATTTCGCAACAGCCTCTCAATCGTTGTTCCAAAATCCCGATGTGCGGTTCGCGAGCATCAATGTCGACGTACGCGACGCCGGGCGGCTGGGAGCGACTGCGATCATTGCGGACGCGAAGCGGGCGTTGGCTGCGCTGACCCGGGCCGTCGAGGTCTCCGGCATCAAGAGCGCGGCCGAATGGCAGCGCCAAGTCCGCGCTCGCAATGATCGGTGGCTGGAAGAGCGGGCAGCCGCGCTGGATCCTGACACAACGTTCGATAAGTCTGCGGTCCCGGCTGACACGGATGTCGTGACGAGCACTGACGCGTTGCTCACGCAGGGACAGATGATCGGTGTGTTGCAAGAACACGCGCGACCCGGGGACACGATCATCGCGGCAGCGGGTGGGCCGCCGGGCGACCTCCAGAAGGTGTGGGACGCCACCGAGCGCCGCTACTGCCACCTGGAGTTCGGGTTTTCCTGCATGGGCTACGAGCTCCCAGCCGCGCTTGGGGTTCGGCTGGCTGTTCCGGACCGCAGCAAGCGGGTGTTGGCGTTCATTGGCGACGGCACGTTTCTGATGGCCCCAACCGAGCTGGTCACCGCAGTCCAAGAGCGGTTGCCCGTCACGGTCGTGATTTCGGAGAATCACGGCTACCAAGCGATTCACCGGCTGCAGATGCTGCGCAGCGGACGGGAGTTCGGCAACGAATTCCGCTATCGAGACGACGCACTCGCTCTCGGTAACGGCCAACCGGTGGACAAGCCGGCTCGACTGGATGGCGAATACTTGCCAGTGGACCTCGTCCAGATTGCCAGCGGCTTGGGAGCGCGCGCGGTTCGCGCAACCACCGCTGCAGAGGTCCGGAACGCGCTGACTGAAACTCGCGATCACGACGGGCCGGTTGTCATTGTGATCCCGGCAATCCCGCATGCCGAGCTGCCCGGTGCCGGTGTCTGGTGGGATGTCGCCCCGGCTGAGGTTTCCGACCAGGAAACGGTCGCCCAATTGCGAGCCGAGTACGAAGCCGGCCTGGCCTCCCAGCGGTGGTTCGGATGACCGCGGCTACCGATATCGCGGGGAGCGTCACATCCCCTTTGAATCGCGGCAGATTGCGCAGCAGCCTCGCTGCGGGCAAGCCCACTGTTGGCACGTTCGTGGGCGCGGCTTCGGCGGTGATGGCGGAAGTGTGTGCCGCAACCGGCGTCGACTGGGTCCTGCTCGATCTTGAGCACGGTGCCGGCGGCGAGGAGCAGGTCGGTCCAGTCGTTGTCGCGACCGGCGCGTACGGGGTGCCGACCGTAGTCCGGGTCGAGTCCGCGGAGAGGATTCGGCTCGGCCGCGTTCTTGACCTCGGTGCGGCCGGTGTCATGCTGCCCCGGTTGGACAGTGCGGAAGAGGTCGCGGCGGCGCTGCGGCACCTGCGCTATCCGCCAGAGGGGGATCGCGGTGTGGCCACCTACAACCGAGCATGCCGCTTCGGCCTTGACCCAGCTGCCCTTGACCGCGCCAACACCGAAGTCCTCGCGGTTGTACAGATCGAGTCGGCTCGGGCAGTGGAGCAGGTTGAGGAGATTGCTGCCTTAGACGGAGTCGACGTCTTGTTCGTCGGCCCGCGAGACCTTACTCATGACCTTGGGGTGCCCGGCGACGTGCAGGCGCCCAGCTACCTGGAAGCTCTCGACCGGGTGCGCGGCGCGGCGCGACAGTTCGGCAAAAGCTGTGGGCTGCTGGTTCCAAATGGGGCGGCAGCGGCCGAGAAGCGTGCGCAGGGGTGGACGTTCGTGGGTGTCGGCTCCGACTCCACGCTGTTGGCGGCCGCCCTCACAGCGGAGCTCGCCAGCGCCCAGACAGGAGCTCAGTCATGACAAGTGCGGACGGCGGCGCCATCCACGACGTTGGCGTCGGTCTGATTAGCGTCGGCTGGATGGGCAAGCTGCACACGCGGGCGTACCAGGCGCTTCCAACGGTCTACACCGAGTTGGGTCTGCGGCCCCGTCTGGTGCATGCCGTGGACACTGCACCAGACAGGGCCGCATACGCACGGGATGTCCTGGGCTATGCCAGAGCGAGCACTGACTATCGGGCGGTTCTCGCGGACTCGGGCGTTGACGTGGTCTCGATCTGCGCGCCCACCGGTCTCCATCGGGAAATCGGCGTCGCAGCTGCCGAGGCCGGCAAGCCGTTCTGGATCGAGAAGCCGGTCGGACGCGACGCGAAGGAGGCGGCCGACGTGGCCGCGGCCGCTCGCAGCGCCGGCATCGTCACCTCGGTCGGCTACAACTACCGCCACGCCCCGGCCGTGGAGCACGTACGCGAACTCGTCATGAACGGTGACCTCGGCCGGATCACGAATGTTCGCGCGGTCTTCTTCAACGGCTATGCCTCCGAACCGAAGGGTGCACTGTCGTGGCGGTTCATCCGCGATCTCGCCGGTTTCGGTGCCCTCGGTGACTTGTTGAGCCACGTTATCGACCTCGTGCAGTACCTGCTCGGGCCGATCAGCGAGGTGACCGCCTTGACGAGCACGGTCTACACCGAGCGGCCGATTCTGCCGATGGGCTCTGGCACGCACTTCGCGGTCATCGAAGACGGTGAAATGGCACCGGTGGAAAACGACGACTACGCCGCCGCGCTGGTTCGTTTTGCACCCGAGTCCCGAGCGGCGGGAGCAGTCGGCACGCTGGAGGCCTCCCGGGTTATTGTCGGACCCCAATGCGGCATCGGCTTCGAGATCTACGGCACCGAAGGCTCGGCCACATGGAACTTCGAGCGAATGAACGAATTGCGGGTTTGCCTGGGTCGAGGTGGCCCGCACTTCGGCTACACCACCGTGCTCGGCAACTCCCACCTCGGCGACTATGCACACTTTCAGCCGGGTCCGGGCACCAGCATGGGCCACGACGATCTCAAAGTCATCGAGGCGAAGAAGTTCCTCGTCGCGGTGACCGGTGGCGAGCGTCGTAACTCCACAGTCGACGACGCCCATCATGTGGCTGAGGTCATTGCGGCCGCTGCCGCCTCCACCGAACGCGGCACGTGGCAGCAAGTCCCGGTCGTTCCGGGTGCGACATTCGGCGGCGACCCGGTGGCGCCCGCTACCGCGAGCGGGTGAGCTCATGGTTGTCGAGCGTGGGGTGGTCGTGGCACTCGGCGCCTTAGATCCAGCGCTGGTCACTGGCGTCCTCGGCGAGGAGGTTGCGTTCGTCGCCGATCCAAGCGCGCACGACATCGCCAACGCCGTCGGCGCGATCGTTCGGGCCGACGCCGTCGTCGATGCCGCGTTTCTCGAGCGCGCCCCGCGGCTGCGCGTCCTCGCACGCACTGGTGTCGGCGTCGACCACGTCGATCTCCAAGCGGCCAGCGCACGGGGCATCCCCGTTGTGATCACGCCGGGCAGTGGCACGCGAGCTGTCGCCGAGGGGGTGTTCGCACTGGCCTTACATCTGGTCAAGCGATTACGTCCATTCACCGATCTCGTCCGGCACGGCCGGTGGGCGGATCGCAGTCAGGTTTCCATGGGTGACCTGGACGGCGCCACGATCGGCATCATCGGCTACGGACGGATCGGGCGACGGGTCGGCGAGCTTGCCACAGCCTTCGGGATGAACCTCCTGGCGTACGACCCCTTCAGCGGGCCGCCGGCGGAGATTGCATGTCGTGAGGTGTTGGAGCTTGCCTTGACAAGCGACGTCGTTACGCTGCACCTACCCCTGACCGACGAAACCCGTCACCTGATCGACAAGGCATTTCTGGACCGCGTACGGCCCGGAACGACTCTGATCAACTGCAGTCGCGGCGGGTTGGTTGACCCCGATGCGGCCCTCGCAGCGCTCGAGTCCGGGCGGCTCGCCGGCGTTGGGCTCGATGTCTTCGATCCCGAACCGCCTGAGCGCCATCCCTTGTTCGACCACCCCAACGTGGTCCTCACGCCGCATCTGATGGGAATGACGCGTCGCGCCGCGGCTGCCACCTTCGTCGACGCAGCGCGCGGTGTCGTCGATGTGCTCGCGGGTCGCCGGCCGGCGGCGGTGGCGAACCCCGATTGGGTGGACGCGTACGAGGAGGTGCGGAACACATGATCGCCGAGCAGACCACCCGTTTAGAGCACAAGATCGCCGGCGCACCAATTTCCTGGGGTGTGTGCGAAGTGCCGGGCTGGGGCTATCAGCTGGGTCCTCAGCGGGTGCTCAAGGAGATGCGTGAGGTTGGCCTACTGGCGACTGAGCTCGGACCCGAAGGCTTCTTGGCCAGCAAGCCGGCGGCGATTGCCGCTGTGTTGTTCCAGCACGGGCTGCAAGCTGTTGGTGGGTTCACGCCTTTGCTGTTGCACGTGCCAGGACACGACCCGCTGCCCGAGGTGGACCGCATCCTCGATGGCTATGTCGCCTCCGGAGCACAGGTCCTCGTGTTGTCAGCCGTCACCGGCTCCGCCGGCTATGACGCCCGGCCGCAGCTCGATGAGGCGGGGTGGCAACGACTGGTATCCAACCTTGATCGGGTGGCCAAATCGGCCGCTGACAGAGGCGTCCTGGCGGTGCTGCATCCGCACGTCGGAACGATGATCGAGACAGGGGACGAGATTCAGCAGGTGCTGCACGGCTCGTCGATCTCATTGTGCCTGGACACCGGTCATCTACTCATCGGCGGGACCGATCCTGCTGAGCTGGCACGACAAGCCCCGGAGCGGATCGCACATGTGCACCTGAAAGACGTCGACTCGACGATTGCGGCAAGGGTGCAGTCCGGTCAGCTCACGTACAGCGAGGCCGTGAAACTCCGAATGTATCGGCCACTGGGTCAAGGGGACGTCGATGTGCCCGCCATCATCGAACACCTATGGGCAAACGGCTACGGCGGCTGGTACACCCTCGAACAGGACACGATCCTCACCGAAGAACCCAGAGACGAAGGGCCTCTCGCGGACGTACGGACCAGTGCCGAATATCTGCGGAGGGTCCTTGGTCAATTGCATTGAACGGACTCAGGTCGCGAGGCTGCCCGTGGCCGGTGACCCGACGGTGAGATTGCCAACGCGGGTTGCGTCATCTAAATGCGCCCTGAGCTTGTCGAAGGGCACATCGACAGGCTCGGCCCACATCCGTTTCGTCTAGCCGATGCGGGTCCTTTGTGAAGGCAGTCAGGAAGCGTTCAAGCGCGAGTTCACTGTCGCCAGAAGCCCAAGCTTCCAGTCCGACCGTGCCTTGGTAGCCAATGGCGCGCAGCGCCTGGGCAATGCGGGAATAGTTGATCTGCCCCGTTCCGGGCTCGCACCGCCTTGGAACGTCGGCGACCTGGGCTTGGATGTCCAACATCAGCCGGAGAGGCAGGCTGTCGACGGCCGCCACCAACGCGAGCGTATCGGCAGCTTTCGCGAGCGGGCGCACCAGGATGATCAACAGCGGTGTTGAGATTCTCCAGGCAGCGAAGAGGCCAAGAACCCGAAGCGTGACCTTCCGGTTGCGATCATCGGATCGCTGGTCATCTGCACCCTCATCTACGTCCTGGTCTCGATCGGCGCGGTGGGAGCACTGCCGGCGGCGCAGCTCGCGGAGAGCGAGGCACCGTTGTCGGAGGCGCTCGAAACGGGCGCGGGATTGCCCTGGGCGGCGTCACTCACGGCGTTTGGCGCCTTGGTGGCGATCACCAGCGTGCTGCTCGTCATCCTGTACGGCCAAACCCGGATCTTCTTCGCGATGGCCCGGGACGGGCTGGTGCCGGAATCGTGGGCGGA
>DATLPF010000146.1:0-3693 GCA_035535875.1 Propionibacteriaceae bacterium | reverse complement strand
GCAGGCGACCGCAGCAGCGATTCCAGGAGCGGAGCTGGTCGTGATCGATGGCGTCACGACCTCCCCCGGCCGCTGTGGCCCACCGTAGCCGAGCGCATTGCCGCATTGGTCGCCCGCACGCAGCAGCAGCGACCAAGATCCACCAGCACTTCGGCGAGCTAGACGTAGAGGCGTCGAGGTGGGCGCATGGACCGAGCGTCCTCCTTCCGCGGCCATGTCGTCGCACCTTCGCGCCGATTCCAGCGCCCGTCGAGGCTCCGCCCACAGGCCCGGACGAATGCTGTTGGAGGCTTGGGCGATGCGCGCGCATCGCCGCAAGAGCGGACGCTCGATTCGCGTCTTGCACCGGCGTCAAGTCGTAGGCTCTTGGGCGGCGTCGAGGGCGGCGTCGAGGGCGGTGTACGCGGTGGGTCGTCGTGCGGCAACGAGGGCCATCGGAGACTCTCCGGCATACCGCACGACCTCGCGGGTCAGGTGACTCTGATCGGCGTATCCGTGCCGGGCTGCGACCTCGGCCACCGGCAGCCGGCCGAGGTCGGCGCAGGCGTTGACGAACCGCACGACTCCCACCGCCGCCTTCGGGGTAATCCCGACCTGTTCGGAGAACCGGGTCGTCACATGCCGGTGGCTCCAGCCGCTTCGATCGACGAGGTCGCTCACGCGGACTCTCCCACCGCTGGCTTCGACCTGGCCCCACATCCAGTCCACGAAGTCGTCAGGTTCGCGTCCATGTGAGGCCAGCTCAAGAAGGGCATCGGCCACCAGCCCGAACCGCTCTCGCCACGACGGCGCGGATCCGAGCCGGTCGGCGAAACTGTCACCCAGCCCCGGTACGACCTCATCGACACTGACGACCCGGCAAGCGAGCTCGCGACCCGGCACGCCGATGATGCGCTGCACGCCGAGCGGCGTCAGGTAGACCTGAACGCAATCCTGTCCCTCCTCGAACCGGGTAGTCACGTGACCGGGCATGAACCCGGCAACGAATGAGCGGTAGGTGCCGGCACCCTGCCCGGCGGACAGCGACACGATGTCCAGCGGACCGCCCCAGGAGAGCACGAGCGGGAGCAGGCCCCCGGCCGGTTGGCGCCGGACGACTTCACCCGGAGCGCTCTCGCTGATGCCGACCACTCCTGCGACCAGGCCAGCGAGCGCGGGATGGCTGGCACCCCGGATCAGGTCAATCGTGTGTGTTGCCACACCAGCAGTATCGTCCGGTCGATTTTCTTCAAGCCGCCGCCGCTGTGGAGCTGTCACGATCGGACGGCGAAAGGAGACCAAGATGCGCACGTTGAACGCAGTCGAATTCCTGACCGTCGACGGTGTCATGCAGGGGTTGGGCTCGCCGGACGAAGACACCGATGGCGGATTCACGCATGGTGGCTGGGGGACCCGGTTCACAGAGGGCATCGACCCCTCCGACAACCTGGGCGGGACCTCGGCGTACCTGTTCGGCCGGAAGACCTATCAGAAGATGGCCGCATTCTGGCCCGGACAGCCGGACACCAATCCGATCGCCGCGCACATGAACGCGACTCCGAAGTTCGTCGCGACGCGCACGCTCACCTCACTCGACTGGGAAGGTGCAGAGGTGCTCGGCGGTGACCTCGAGACCAGCGTTCGAAAGCTCAAAGCAGAGGCCGAGGGCGGGATCACCATCCTCGGCAGCGGGGTCCTGGTCCACGAGCTGATGCAGCTACACCTCGTCGACGGGCTCCGCCTGTTCGTGCACCCGCTGCTCCTCGGCACGGGCAAGCGACTATTCCGCGAACTCCCCGAGCCGCGTTCCTTGCACCTCGTCAGTGTGGACTCGACCCCGCTCGGATCTATCGCGATCAACTACACGATCGACGCCTAGCTTCCTACTCGACCAGCGGCAGATGAGTCCGTTGTCTGTGGGGCGGCGTTGCGGAGGTGGGATGATTTGTTGCTGACTTCGACGAGGTCTTCGAGGCGGATTATCTATCCTTCTACGCGCCTCTGCTCGCGGACGTCACCGAGTCAAACGTTTCTTGCTCATGGCAAGCGCGTCCCATAGCCTCGGAAAGGCGGTTGGAGTAGGGATATAGTCACGCGGTCCCATTGTTGATCATGGAGTGCATCTAATCTGTCGGTCGTAGGTTCGACTCCTACCCGGGCGCAAAACTGGCTCTGACTACGTGCACGCCGCTCTGCGATCCAGCAAGCTTGAGGTCATGGAAGGACAATCGCACATCGCCACGACCACGGCGCTGTACCTCCTTGACCCATCACAGCTCGCCCTCCTCCAGCGTGCCCTCGGCGCCGCCGGCGAAGCCGACATCCGCTGGTCGAGCGAGTGAACGCCTTCACCACCAGCGACGGCCTCGGCATCGCCTATCGCCGCAGCGGAACCGGGCCGGCGCTTGTCCTCCTGCACGGATTCATCGCTGATGGTCGCGTTTGGCGGACACAGATCGACGATTTCAGCCGTGACTTCGACGTCATAGCGTGGGACGCTCCGGGATGCGGACAGTCCTGTGACCCGCCCGAAGACTTCTCGATGGAGGACTACGCCCGCTGCCTCCTCGCCCTGCTCAACGACGCCGGCGTTGAGGCTCCTCACCTCCTCGGCCTGTCCTGGGGCGGCACGCTCGCGCTCGAGTTCCATCGCCTGTTCCCCCAGCACGTGCGCTCGATGATCATCGCCGACTCCTACGCGGGTTGGACGGCTTCGCTCGGCGCGGAGGACGCGCAAGCACGGCTCGACAGGTGCCTGCGAGAGTCACAGCTGCCCGCCGCCGACTGGATCCCGCAGTGGGTGCCCGGCACATTCTCTGCCGGAGCACCGCAAGAAGTCTTGGACGAACTGGCGTCAATCATGTGGGACTTCCATCCGGTGGGCTTCCGCGCGATGTCTCGCGCCTTGCATCCCGACTTCTCCGAAGCACTCAGCGGCATATCGGTTCCGGCGCTCCTGATCTGGGGCGGCGATGACGCCCGCTCGCCCCTCATCTGCGGTGAAAAGATGCGCGATCGCATCAACGGATCCCGCCTCGTCGTCATCCCCGACGCCGGTCATTCCTCGAACATGGAACAACCCGCCCGCTTCAACGCCGAAGTCCGCACCTTCTTGCTCCAGCGATAGCCCATCCAACATCGAACCTCCAACATCGCGCCCTTGGCGACGCCCGCCTGCCGATCGGGGTCGGCCGCGTCGCCGCCGGCGTCGCCGTTGCGGCCGGTACCGTGTGGGTAGCCAGCTCGCTCGACGGCACTGTCTCCCGGATCGACCTCGGCAGCCGGTGGGTGGTCCGAACCGTCGATGTCTGCGGCAGTTCGCACACGACCGACATGGCCGCGACCACCGCACGCGAGCCTCTGACGCCTAGTCCAGACACAGCTTCTGTTCAACGTCAGGCACGACGGACCAACATCAAGAAAGTGCCCGGTCGGGATCGCTCAGCCGTGCCCGCGCCAGATCCGAGCAGCGCTCGATGCAAAGAGCTGAATATCCCCGGCTGATCCCGGGATATCGAGATCTCGTTGGGAGGTGCTCCTGGACGCTGCCCCACCTATCAGGCACACGTCCGATCAACGGTGCCCGGGTGGTCATGCGGCACGCGAGGCTGTCCACTGTTCGCCGAGGTCGCGACAGATTTCGGCTGCCGCGTTGATAAAGGGTGGGAGGGTCACTGGCGGCTTGCGTTCGGGGTGCCAGGCGATCCCGAGCCG
>DATLPF010000145.1:0-13355 GCA_035535875.1 Propionibacteriaceae bacterium | reverse complement strand
GGCGTACGGCATCACCGCAACGAGGATGCGACGGCTGTCGCGGCCGAGCCGACACCGCGTTCCCGTGCGGTCCTGGTGGTGTGCGACGGGGTGTCCACATCTCTGGACTCCGATGTCGCCAGCCTGGCGGCGGCCCGTCGGGCGCGCGACGTCTTAGTGGCGCACAGACCTGCGGGTCTCGGCACGCCAGCCAGTCGAGTCGCTGCGATTACCGGCGCCGTTGTCAAGGCAGCTGCCGAAGCCAACGCTGCGGTGATCGAGAACACTGCGCCAGGCAGTGACAACGCCGCTTCGTGCACTTTCGCCGCGGCTGTCGTCGAAGCTGACCTGGTGGTGTTCGGCAATGTCGGCGACAGCCGGGTCTATTGGATTCCTGATGCTGGCTCCAGCGGAAATCCGACAGAGCTCAGCGTCGATGACTCGGTTGCCCAGGCACGCATCGCGATGGGCGTCCCACGCGCCGAGGCCGAGACCGGCCCGCAAGCTCATGCCATCACCAAGTGGCTGGGTCGTGACAGCCCCGACTTCGTACCGCGTACGGGATCCATCGGTGTCACCTCACCCGGCTGGGTCCTAGTGTGTTCTGACGGCTTGTGGAACTACGCGTCGGAGGCCACCGCGCTCCAGTCGCTCGTCACCGAACTCAGCACTCCAGACGCTGATCCGCTGGCGTTGGCGGTCGCCCTCGTCGACTGGGCAAAGAGCCGGGGCGGCAAGGACAACATCTCGGTGGCGCTCGCACGTCTGTGACATGCCGCCGGGCTGCCTGGTGTTCCCAGGCATACTGAACCGACCAGCCACGATGTGAAAGGAAGTTGATCATGGCCGAGTTCACCGCTGAGGTGTACCAGAACGAGTTCCTGCCAGAAGGCGGAACCGACGTCAACGCCATCGTCACGATGACCTGCAGCGGAGCTGGATCGGCCGGGCAGACCGGATCTGGTGATGCCGGAGAGATCATCATCGTCGACACCTCGGGTTCGATGGGTCGGATCAAGCTTGAGGCGGCGAAGGTGGCGGCAGCGGCCGCCGTTGATCAGATCATTGACGGCACATGGTTTGCGGTGGTTGCCGGCACCCACCAGGCCTACCTGGCATTCCCGCTCGTTCGGGCGGGTAAGGGCATGGTGCAGATGGACTCCAATGCCAGGTACGCGGCGCATCAGGCGATCAGCCAGTTCCGTGCCGACGGCGGGACGGCAATGGGGACCTGGCTGGCGCTTGCTGGTCGGCTCTTTGACTCCGTGCCCGGCCTGGCGCAGCGACATGCGATCTTGCTGACCGACGGGGAGAACCACAACGAGACGCCGGAGCAGCTGACGAACGCCATTCGCGGTGTGACGGGCAAGTTCCAATGCGATTGCCGCGGGGTCGGCGTCGACTGGCAGGTTGCAGAGGTACGCCGGATCGCCCAGGCCCTGCTGGGCAGCGTGGACATCATTCCCGAGCCGGACCAGATGGGTCAGGTCTTCGCCGAGCTCATGCAGCAGTCGATGAGTCGTGGCGTGGCTGATGCACAGTTGCGGGTTTGGGCGCCACAGGGCGCGCAGGTGCTGTTCGTACGCCAGGTCTCACCAACAGTGGAGGACCTGACCTCACGCCGGGTCGAGGTCAATCCGCTCACCGGCGGCTATCCGACCGGATCGTGGGGCGACGAGTCCCGCGACTATCACGTAAGCGTGCGGCTGGCCGCCAAGGGCCTTGGGCAAGAGCAGCTCGCGGCACGCGTCCAGCTTGCCGTCGGCGATCAGGTGGTCGTCCAGAGTTTGGTCAAAGCAAAGTGGTCTGACGACGAGGGCCTGACTACCCGGATCAACCCCGAGGTGGCCCATTACACCGGCCAGACTGAGTTGGCGGAGGCCATCCAGGAGGGCTTGGCCGCCAAGGCCGCCGGCGATGATGAGACAGCCACGATGAAGCTGGGCCGTGCCGTACAGCTGGCCGCAGAAACCGGCAACGAGGAGGCGACCACCAGACTCCGGAAGGTGGTCGACATCGACGACTCTGAAACCGGTACGGTGCGTCTGAAGCGCGCCGTGGACAAGGTGGATGAGATGGCCTTGGACACTGCGTCGACGAAGACAACCAGGATCAGGGGATGATCGCTCCCCTCGACCGGAAGGTGCGACCCATGATCTCTACCTTTGAATCGACCCTGAGCCGGACCTTTGGCCCTCGCCGATGATCGCCATCTGTCCGGTAGGCCACTCATCCTTGGCACAGGACTACTGCGATGTGTGCGGGCTGCCGATCGACTCCGCAACAGCACCGCCTGCGGCGGCGCCGGCGACTAGCCTTGCCAGCAGCGAACCGGGTCATCAGCCCTGTCCGAACTGCGGGACGGATAACTCCGTCGATGCGTTGTTCTGTGAGAACTGCGGCTACGACTTCACTACCGGAACCATGCCCCGCCCACTCGTGGCCCCCGAGTCGCCACAGGTACCCGCTGTCGATCAGGCGCAGCCAGCCCGGACTCCTTCGGCGCCGACCATCGACGACGAGGACAAAACGTTCGACTGGGTGGCAGAAGTGTGGATCGACCCGGCCTGGTACGAAGCGCAGCAAAGCCCCGAGCCGATGCCTTCCCCGGGCCTACCAGTCGTCGTCCCGCTGCGCTCGAAGTCGATCTTGATAGGCCGTACCTCCAGAAGTCGGAACATTCATCCTCAGATCGACTGTGAGTCCGACTCGGGCGTAAGCCGCCGGCAGACCCAGTTGACCACTGACGGCAGCCGTTGGTGGGTGGAGGATCTGGATTCGGCGAACGGGACGTTCGTCGCGCCGGCAACAGGCCAGCTCCCAACCGACCCGATTCCGGTTCGGGCCAAGCATGAGCTCGCTGCTGATGATCGCATCTATGTCGGCGCTTGGACCCGTATTGTGATCCGACGGGCGACGGACGACGAGAAGGCAAGTCTGGCTTAGCGATCACGCGCCCCGGCGCAACGCTCTGCGCGAACACCACCAGGCTTCGCGACTGAAGTGTGGCACCGTTGCTTCAGGGTCACCCGCGGCAAGTCAGCTCTCACCAGGAGGAATAAGTGGAGGTCAAGGTCGGCATTCAGCATGTCAGTCGGGAAATCGTGGTGGAGAGCGCCGAGTCGGCCAGCGCCGTCGAGAAGGAACTGATGAGCTCCATCGGCGCCGGCGGCGACGGAGTCTTCACGCTCACCGATGAGCGCGGCCGCAAAGTGCTCATCCCGGTTTCGAAAATCGCCTACGTAGACCTGGGCGAGGAAAACGCACGGCACGTCGGCTTCGGCGCTGTCTAGTTTTGGCCTATTCGCTCGCGCATCGCGCGCTGTGATCCCCTGTCTTCCTCCATCGTTCGCAGACGATGCGGTAGTGCAGGTGACTCAACCATGCAGGCCGTCTGCTCACTCAGTCGTCCAGACAGGGGGCGCGCGATTGCCGACGCTCGCGAATTTCGTGCTTGCTCGTAGCGGTTAGGCCTGCAGGCCGAGCGTGGCCATGCGGCGGGTGTGGTTCTCCACCAGCCGGGAGAACATTCGGCTGATAGCGGCGAGATCCATGCCGGGACGGTCGACGGTCCCCGTCAGGAGGTGGGTCAGGGCGTCCCTGTCCGCGGCCACCCGCTGAGCTTGGCTCAGTGCCTCGCCGACGAGACGACGCCCCCAGAGCGCCAGCCGACCCGCTACCCGTCGATCGGCGGCGATGGCCGCTCGCACCTTTTCGATCACGAAGTCGGCGTGACCCTCGTCGGCCAGCACCTGGTGCACCAGCGCGCGCGTGTCCGAATCAACGAAGGCCGCCACCTCACGATAGAAGTCGGCGGCGAAACCATTGCCGACGTAGGCCAGCACCAGGCCCTCCAGCCAATCCTTCGGCTTGGTGTGCGCATGAAACTCATTGAACGGGACGTAAAACGGGTTCATTGCCACCATGACATCGGTGTCCAACTCGGCCAGCCGAGCTCGTACTGTCTCGAAATGGGTGATCTGTACGGCCGCCATCGATGCGACATGCACCTTGTCCGGAAGAGTGGGCGCCTGGCGTGCGTCCTCTGCGAGCCGGTCGAAAGCAGCCAATGCCCCGTACGCCAGAACGCCGAGCAGATCGACGGCACCTTGCCGATACTCGGGGTCGGAAACCCAGGGTTCAGCTGCAACAGGGGAAGCCGACTCGGATGGCTGCGGCGCGTCACTCATGGCCGCAGGATAGTGCTGGCAGTGAGTTGTGTTGTGGCTACCAGCGGACGGGCAACTCGCGTACTCCGTTGACTGGGCCGTCGCCTCGGAATTGGAGGTCGGTCTCCGACGCCGCCAGAGACAGCGTGGGGAACCGTTGCAGTAAGGCTGGCAGCGCCACCGACATCTCGAGCCGGGCGAGCTGCTGGCCGAGGCATTGATGAATGCCGTGACCGAACGTCAGGTGAGCCTGCGGCTGTCGCGTTACATCGAATACGTCCGCATCGGCCATGAAGTCGGGGTCACGGTTAGCCGATGGCAGTGACACCATTGCCACGTCGCCGGTCCGGATGGCTTGGCCACCGATCGCCATGTCGCTGGTGACGATTCTGGGCGTCCCGCTGTGCACGATGGTCAGATAGCGCAAGATCTCCTCGACGGCGCTGCTGGTCAGCTCCGGATGGTCACGGACCAGCGCGAGCTGATCGGGGTACCGCAGAAGCAGCAGAGTGCCCAGCCCAATCGTGTTCGCCGTCGTCTCGTGGCCGGCTACCAGCAGAATGTTGCCGATTCCGATCAGCTCCGCGTCGCTCAGATCGTCCGCGTGATCGCGGATCAGCATGCCGAGTATGTCGTCACCTGGACGCCGCCGGTGCCGCTGCACCAGGGACTGCATGTACGCGTTCATCTCCCGGGCGTTCTGTGCTTGCTGCTCGCGCGTCAGGGAGACGTCCAGCATGGTGTCGCTGCGGCGTTGGAAGTCGTCCCGATCATCGAACGGCACGCCGAGCAGCTCACAGATCACCAGCGACGGCAGGGGCAGGGCGAACGCCCGCATCAGGTCGGTCGGCGGTCCGGCAGCCTCCATCTCGTCCAGAAACCTTGTCGCAATCTCCGTGATGTGCGGGCGCAAGGCGGCCAGCCGGCGCATCGAGAACTCCTTGGTCAGCATTCGGCGGATCCGCGTGTGATCGGGCGGATCGAGCGAGAGAAGAAAGCCGGGCTGTGCGGCCACCGACTCCGAGTGGCCGAGGGAGTTGCTGGTGTCTCGGCTGGACAGAAACTCGCGCACATCGGCGTATCTGGTGATCAGCCACATGGTGAGGAACCTCCCGGTCGGATGCGGCTGCTGCAACCCGAAGACCGGTTGCTCGGCGCGGATCCGTGCCAACTCAGGTGCTGGGTTGATCGGATCGTCCGGATCCCGATGGGAACGCGGCCACGACAGTGGCTCTGAGGGGGTCGGCATAAGGACAGACAACACCCCGGTGATCGACCGGCGCTAGTCAGGCATAGTCGTCGACGCACCACTCGTCATGCCAGTCCAGGTACGCCATGTCGCCAGCGAACCGCAGCGGCAGCCATACGTAGTCGGCGCGGGAAGTGTCAGGGTCGGCGACGTACCCGTACGGCCGCAGCAGCTCCGCGGCCTCCTCCTCCGAAGTCTGCGCGAAGATGTCGGCAGCGTTCGGGGCATCCCGTGGCAGGTCAGGCAGCCATCGGTCGGCGAGCGCCACGTACAGGTCCTCTTTGGCGGGGTGCTTGAAGACTGAGCTCACCTGCGAATTGACCGATGTCCGAGTCGGGTCGGCGGGATGCGGGTCGCCAAGCACCGTCCACGGCCCGTGATATGTGTCGGCCAAGGCGACCTCCGCGGGGTTCGGGAAATACCACGTCCTACCCGAGGTGATTAGGTAGTGGCGGCCACGACGTGTGAAGTGTGCCGGCGCCTCCCGTACCCACGGCGGCCCGGGTCGGGGAAAGTGGGTGGAGTAGTAGCCCGTGAACCCGGTGTAGTCCGCTGTCAGGTCGGCGCACACCAGTTCCCGATGGACCCGCTCGAAGTAGCAGTAGGCCTTTCCGTCGTCTGAGTCGATGACCAGGTCAAAATCACCGGCGTCCATGCCGAGCGGCCGCAGACCGGCTTCGACGATCCGATAGGGGCCGAGCAGCGCGTCGGCGACCAGCACGACCAGCGTCTGTGGCCGCCCTGCCCGCGACGACACACGCAGCCAGCAGATGTATTTCCCCGTTTCGGGGTTGATGACAATATGGGGCCGGTCGGTGAACTGTGCGGGGTTCAGAGGCGACCGCGGATCATCGAGCACCGGCGGGATGATCAGCCCCAGATCCTCCCAGCTCGACAGGTCAGTCGAGGCGTAGCAGCGGACTCCCCAGTGCCATATGCCATCGCGTCCGGTGCTTCGCTCCTTGTTCTCCCCGTACCAATAAAACGTTCCGTCCGCAAAAAGAACTGATCCACCGTGCGCCTGGATTCGCTCTCCTTTGGTGTCGAGCCACACCCGGCCCGGCCTGATCACGCCGCTCATCTCGACCACCGATCCGCGTCCTCAATTTCCGTAGGTCGATCGAAGAACAGGCCAATCACCACGGTTAGGAGCCTATGGCTGTGTCGGGTGAAACTGCTTGTTGGGGAAGGTTGTGCGCGTGCCGTGCAGGCTGCGGACTCCAGGGTTTTAGGTACTTGCCAGTAGACTGCTCAAGTTCGAGCGATGATGGTCGCCTTCCGACCACCGTGCGCGTACGACGCGCTGGTCGCGCGACCCATCAACTTTCAGCAAACATTGAGGCAGATTCTGAGTACAGTCACACATGAGGCCCGACCTGGGCCGATTGCTCCCATGACGCAGCTCCCACCGACCACCTTCGCCAATCTCGGCGTGATCGACCCGATCGTGCAGGCCCTCGATCAAGTCGGCATCACCACACCGTTCCCGATCCAGGCCATGGCCATTCCCATTGCACTGACGGGCGCCGACATGATCGGCCAAGCGCGTACGGGTACGGGAAAGACCTTGGCGTTTGGCGTCGCTGTGCTGCAGCGGACCGTGGTGCCTGGTGAGCGCGATTACGCCCAGCTCGCCAAGCCGGGTGCCCCGCAAGCTCTTGTGGTGACGCCCACCCGCGAGTTGGCAAGCCAGGTCGCTTCCGACCTTGCAGCTGCGTCAACTCACCGACAGGCCAGAGTGCTCACGGTTTACGGTGGCGTCGGCTACGACCATCAGCTCAGCACGCTGAGCCGGGGAGTTGATGTCGTGGTGGGCACTCCTGGCCGCCTGCTCGATCTCGTCGACCGTGGTGCGCTCGATCTTGGTCACATCAAGGTGCTCGTGCTCGACGAAGCCGACAAGATGTTGGATCTGGGATTCCTGCCCGATGTGGAGCGAATCCTGGCTGGTACGCCTGAGCTGCGTCAGACGATGCTGTTCTCAGCCACCATGCCAGCGGAGATCGTCACGCTCGCCCGTCGCCACATGCGTCATCCAGTCAACATCCGAGCCGAGTCCGCTGGTGATGCCACCACTGTGCCGGCCACGGCACAGTTTGCCTATCAAGCTCATGAGCTGGACAAACCTGAGGTCGTCGCCCGCATCCTGCAGGCCGAGAACTGCACTCGCGTGATGATCTTCTGCCGAACCAAGAGGTTGGCGCAGCGACTGTCCGATGATCTTGTTGACCGCGGCTTCGCTGCGACGTCGATCCATGGCGATCTGAACCAGTTCGCGAGGGAGAAGGCGCTGCGACGCTTCCGGGAAGGACAGATCGACGTCTTGGTGGCCACCGATGTCGCCGCACGAGGAATCGACGTCGAGGGCGTCAGCCATGTGATCAACTATCAGTGCCCGGAGGACGAGCAGGTGTACGTGCACCGAATCGGCCGCACCGGGCGCGCCGGGGCCTCAGGAATCGCGATCACCTTTGTTGACTGGGCCGATCAGACGCGATGGAAAGTGATCAACAACACTTTGGGCCTGCCATTCGAGCAACCGGAGGAGACCTACTCCACCTCACCGCACCTCTACCACGATCTAGGGATCGATCCTGCAGCTAAGGGCAGGATCGCACGCAGCGGAGCGCAGACCGCCGATCGGCCGACGGGGTCGGGTCCCTCCAGCGCGGCCCGTACGCGACCCCGTCTGGACCCAACCCGCACACGGCGACGGCTACGCAATGGCGTCCCGGTTAAGCGCGAGAGGGTCGAGACACGATCACGCGATCACGGGACTTCCGGCGACTGACCATCGCCACCCTCGGTTTGTCGCCGAACTAGCGAGCCACCCCCAGAGGTTTACCGACCACCACGAGATTGCTGTCGTAGCCGCCCCGGTCGCGGTGGAAGTTACCAGTGCAGGTGATCAATACCAGCCGATGGCGGCCTGTCTGCCTAAACGCCTGGCTGTCGGTCGCAAGCGCCTTCTTCGCCACGGTCCTCACCGACGTGACCCGATACTTGAGCTGGTGTGAGTCCGCGCGCAGCGTGATCGTGTCGCCAGCCTTGATTTTGAGCAGCCGAGCGAAGAATCCGATACCTTCCGTGGCCGAGTCGACATGTCCGGCGATCACTGTCGATCCGAACGGCTCGCCCACCCGTGCGCTGCCATCCCACCAGCCAACGTGCTCGACGTCCTCCGGCACTCGAAGCACACCGTCAACGGTGACTGCCGGCAGCACTCCCGCAGTCGCGTGCCCAGGTAGTGTGAGCCGCTCCGGGATGAACTCGATGCGCTGACTTGCAGCCGGCCGACCTTGGCGCGCCGGGGCTACAGACGACTGACCAGCTGGCGCGTCACCTCTAGAGCTCGAGTTCTCCGGCGCTGCCTGTGCGGTGCAACCGGAGAGGGCGGTCAGCAGGCAGACCACGCTCACGATGGAGCGACGCAGTCCCGGTCGGTGCCGCTTTGGGCGGCGCCGTGACCGGGACTGTAGCTGTATCGCTCGTGTCGTCAACGCACCAAGTTCACCGCCAGCGACGGTCCGTCGCCAACGGCCTGACCGCCGGTTCCGGTGTTCACCTCTGACGGCTTTCCAGAGCCGGTTGTGCTGGCGGTAATGACGTGCACGGCGACGTTCATCGTCTTCTTCTCCGGGTCGCCTACAGCGTAGACGCGGTTGATCGCCCCACCCTTAACCGTCAGGCTGACTGGACCGAAGAAGACCGGCTTGGTTTCGCCGGTCGGCACGATGGACACCTTGTATGTGGCAACGGGTACGACCAGCTGGAGTGACTCGCCATTAGCAATGTTGGCGAAAAGCACCTGATCGTTCACCCGGATGTCGGCCGGCGGCACAGCTGCGACGTGTGAAACTACGAGCTGAGCCTTGCCCTTGGGCACCTTGACTGCGTCGTACTTGTACACCGTGACCAGAGGATCGCCTGATGAGGACGCCGGCAAATGCGCGACGATATCGGCCTTGGAGCCTTCCTTGATCGAGAAGGTGTTTTCGAGGACAGTCGTGCCGTTTTCGCTGAATGTCACCATGCGACTGCCGGGCTTGACCTTGAAAGGACCGGCCACGGCCGCAGTCTTGACATCCTTTGCGACGGACTCTCCGTCGATTGCAACGTCGAGGTCCTTTCCTGGCAGACCTTGGACGATGTAGATCTCGGTGTCATTGGCCGCGTAGCTTGGACTGATCGTCACTCCCGCCAAGGCCAGGACTCCCGCAGCCAATAGAGCCAGCTTCACCCATCGCGCAGCGCGCTTGGTGATCACGTTTCCACCCCGTCCTTGCTCGTCGTTTCTTCCCCAGGGGATTCAATGCCCAAGGCGTAATATAAGGCTCGCAGTGCTGCGCTGTCGGACATCCGAGAAAAGCGTTAGCCAATTGCCACCGGGGGTGCCGCCTTGGGCAAAGTGAGCCTGACTGGTCGCCCATTGTCGCCTGGGCTACGTCGCGCGATGGGCTTGATATTGATTGCAGTGCTGTGTGTTTCAGCTGTCACTTTTTACAAGGAAGCTCCGGAGCTGCCACGATCGGTATCCGCACCGGCAACTGGTGCGCCTTCACCGATAGCCTCGGATGCAACCGCCAATGCACCTTCAGGCTCGCCGTCGCCCAAGACCGCACCAACCTTGACCCGACCCAACACTACGACCAAAACGAAACTGCCGAAGGGTCCGGGTACGAGCCAGCCCGGCATCCTGCTGATGGCGAGCCCGCTTCCCGACGGCGACTTCGATGTCGCCGAAATCGTGCGGCTCAGGGCTGCAACCACTTCACTTCGACTCGGCCCACCCCGGCTGGCGCAAGCCGGCAGCCGCTTCTCCCGGGCCAAGCCAGTTGCCTCCCAAGTCCAGGTGAGCGCTGGCGACCAGCCGGTCATGGTGCCTGGTGGTCGTGTCAGCCGGCGCATTGACCTCGCTTTGAACGCACCCGCCGGAGACATCGAGTTGCGCTACCGCCTGAGCGGGATCACCGTACGCAGCGTCCCATCGCGGGCCGGGCGTGCGCTGACCGCCATCAGTCCCCTGGTCGAAGGTGTTCCTAAGGATCTCCCGGTCAAGCTCCTGGTCAGCGGCAGCACGGTGCTCAACATTCAGTGTCCTAGCCGGCGTATGCGCGAGCAAGCGTGCTCAGTCGGCCGTCCGCCCAACCTACGCGTGAAGCACAATCTGCCACGAAGCCGTGCGGTGATCGTCGTCCAGTTCAACCTGCCGAGGCCGCAATGACCCTGAACCAGGATCTTATGGACTTGGCACTCGGGGCCAACCGAGTGCTGACCTACGGCGGCTATGTCCTGCTCGCCGGCACTTTGACTTTCTGGAGTGTGGTGTGGCCCGATGGCCGGAGGAATCGCCGTCTTGTTGTGCTCGCAGTGGCCGGGACCGCGGCCATGATCATCGGGACTCTTGCCGGTCCAGCCATTCAGCTGATCTTGGGAGGCCGGCTACTCGGCGACGTCGTCACCCCGCTAGGCGGCGCTGCCCAGTTCGCCAGGCTCGCCGCCCTGATCGCCGCGGTTTTCTTCCTTCCCGACATCGTCAAGGCTTCCGTGGTCGGTTGGCGTCGCGCTGTCGCTCTCACGCTCGTGGTCTTCCTCGCCGGAACCATGGTGGCGCAATCCAATGCCATTGGTGGTCACTGGGAAGTCGCCAAGATCGCCGCTACCGGACTGCATGTGCTCGCAACATGCGCGTGGCTCGGCGGCCTGGTCGCCCTGGCAGCAGTCCTGATACCAGGCGAGAACCTGATGGAGCTGGACCAGCTCATCCCCAGGTTCTCAAAGGTCGCCCAGCTGAGTGTGGTCACGCTGGTGATCACGGGGATCGTGCACGCGCTAGCAGTCGCCGGCGGGATCTCGAAGCTGGCCACCTCCCGGTACGGTCTGGTCCTGCTGATCAAGGTCATGATCTTCGGGTTGATGCTGCTCATGGGCAACCACGGTCGCAAGTACGCAATCCGGGCGGCGTTCCGACAGCTGCATCAGCAGCCGGACGCGCCCGCTAGAAGCGGCGGCGTCTCTGCCCTGGCCGTGACAATGGGAGCAGAGCTCTGCATCGCCTTCGTCATCTTGTCCACAACCGCGCTTTTGGTGATGGTGGCGCCGCATCCGTAGCCCGGGCCAACTCGCGACTTGAAATCAACGACGTGACTCAAGGACGTGCCTGCTCTCGAGATACCGATGAGGTCACAGGCGCATCGTCATGTGGTTGACGGAGATATGGTCGACGCATGCGCGGCTTTCGACGCCGCAGGCCGGCGCCGGCTGCGGCAGTCGAGCACCTTGGAGGGACGGGCCAGAGCTTGGCCGGGCCTACCGGCTCGCCAGGTGACCCGCAGGCCGCCATGCGCAGGATCGCCGCAGAGGCGGTGATCCTTCAGGACGAAGCCGAGGCGGTCATTCGGGGCGCGCGTGCTCGTGAGGGCCTCGGCTTCCTGGCACCGCGTGGCGGACCGCTCGTGCGGCGCTTCTTCGGACTCCGCGACCTGCTTCCAAGGGCCTACGACGATCCCGCAGACGAGGAACGGCGCCGCCAGTTGGACGCGATCCTGCATCACCACGCCCTGGCGGTGTGGGTTGCACTGGACCTGCTTGCTTATGAATGGCGGTCGGAGAGGATCGCTCGCCAGCTGGACGCGCTTGACGGGCTTGGTACCCCGGCCATTAAGCTCGACCAGCTCTATGCCGAGCTCGCGGGACGGTCGACTGATCACCAAGCAGAAGCGATAAGGGCCAGCTAATCCACAGTCTCAGGGAATTGGTGATGTCTCACTGAGCTGGCCGGGCGGCGTGTGCCAGGCGCCGCTGCATCTCGTTGAAGACCGTGGGGTCGGTGGTATTGCACCCAAGATCGTGATCAAGTTTCCCTGTGCCGTGGTAGTCGCTGGACCCGGTCGCGAGCAGCCCGAGCCTGTCTGCCAACGTACGCAGCTGGCGGCGAGTATCGTCATCATGATCTTGATGATCGACTTCGATGCCATCAAGGCTATGGTCACCGACCATGGCCTCCAGCACGCTCGGCGGGAGCACGTGCTCGCGGCCCCTCCCCCACGGGTGCGCGATCACTGCGAGGCCGCCCGCGTCGTGCACCAGGTCGATGCCACGATCCACCTCGATCGTGTAACGGTGAACGTGCGCCGGACCACCATCGGCCAGGAAGCGGTCGAATGCCTCCTGCCGATCGCGAACATGACCTGCCTTGATCAGCGCGTCAGCGATATGTGGGCGACCAACCGAAGGGCTCTCGCCGACTTGGGCCATTACCTCCGCTTCGCTCACCGGCACACCAAGCTCAGCCAGCTTTGCGAGAACGCCGGCCAGCCGTCCCAGCCTGCCGTCTCGTACGCGGGCCATCTCAGCCGCCAGACCCGGACTCGCCGGATCAGCGCCGTACGCCAGGACGTGCACGCTGCTGCCGCTACGCGAACAGGAGAGTTCCATGCCGCGTACAACGTGGACTCCTAGCCGGTCTCCCTCCGCCACTGCTTCATCCAGGCCGTCGAAGGTGTCGTGATCAGTCACTCCGACGACGTCGAGCCCGACTGCCCGAGCCTTACCCACAAGCTCCGATGGCGTGTCCGTCCCATCGGAGACCGAGGAGTGAGTGTGCAGGTCGATCCGCATACCTCAGACCTATCACGCTGCACCCGAACCGGACTGATCTTGACTACTGGTGCGTCCTGCCAGGAACCGTGCCAGCTGCGCATCCGCAGCTACGAACCGGTCAGTCTCTTCACCGCCGTCGCAGCGGTAGAGGCCGACTGTAACGGAGTCACCGGCCCGACGGAGCACCCGCCACAGGCCGCCAGCGTCTTCCCAGCGGCGCAACAAGGCGACGAAATCCGGGCCCGGTTCCATAGCACCTGTATACCCTGTGGAGCCGCGCCCACTGTGGGCGCGCGCACTCCTGATCTTGCGGATAGACGCCGTGGAGCACCTCGCTGTCCCCTGACAAAACCTGC
>DATLPF010000144.1:0-7608 GCA_035535875.1 Propionibacteriaceae bacterium | reverse complement strand
AAGGGTGATCACCGCGATGATGCCAATGAGCAGGCTGAGATTCGCACCGTAGTTGCGCAGCAACAGCGCCTTGGCCGCCGGCTGGCTGCCGCGTAGGAAGATCATCGGGATTGCGATCACGGTGATCAGGGCGCCCATGATCAGGGCGATCTGGAGGTAACGGCGGCCGCGGTCCGGGACGTGCCGCCGCAGCGCACTGCTCACCGTGACCACGGCTGGAGACAGCACGCCGTCATGGATGGCTAGCGCCGCGAGCATCCACAGAGCTAGCACCAAGAGGTTGTGCGCCGGGATCTCGGTCACCAACCGGAAGACGCCGAACAGTCCGAGACTGATGCCGGCGATCGCGAGGATGATCCGCCAAGCCTTCACGACAGCACCTCGATCCGGCTCAGCCACTTGGTGTTGAGGACGCCCGCCCGGTTGGGCGCGATCAGGCGAAGGGGGTAGCCGTGGTCGAGGTCCAGCCCCTGCCCGTTCAGGTGCGTCGCCAGCAGCGCGGCCTCAAGTTGCGGACCCTCGATGAAGGAGTGGTTGAAGCCCCAGTTCTCTTCGAACGACTGCACGAGCACCCGCGAGTCCGCAGTACCGCCGGCCTGTCGGACCAGCTCCAGAAGCGACAGTCCCCGCCAGCTCGCCCCGACGCTCCATCCTTCGACGCAGTTGATCGGCAGCCGCGCCTCGTGTACGGCCCGCGCTTCGAGGTCGGCCAGCGCGAGCTCGTATGGCCTCGGCCCTTGCACCTGCAGGGTCCACTCGGCGGACGTGGCGGCTTGAAACACCCGTGCCTGATCGGCAGTGCGGTTGACGGGGACACTCTGCGGGCCCTTCGTCCACTGCCGGGGCGCCAGCAGGCCGAGCGGCTCCAGTGGGGTGACCGTCTGGCCGACGGAGGTGACGACAACGATCCCGATGCCCGCCCCCGCAGCGGCCAGCAGTCCGCGGCGGGAAATGCCGGGCGTGCGCGGCGCGGCAAGCGTCCCAGCGTTGCTGTGGGAGGAGGGGTTCTCGTTCCATGGAATCTCGGTGAGGACGTCCGCATCGGTGACCTTTGCCTTGAGCCCGTACGCGATGTCGGGGAGCTTGACGCCGATGTGCAGCAGGAGCGACCCGACCAGCACGTACGCCAGGAAGCGGTGGACCGTGACGAAGTACCACGGGAAGGGATACCAATTGAGCACGTTGAGGAACCCGGTGATCACCTGGACGAGCGCCGTGGAGACCAGAATCGCCAGGCTGATCCGCTCGAGGGCATGTTGGATCGACCTGATCGGCGGGAACCGGAACAAGTTGGGATAGACGCTCCAGAGCTTGACCAGTAGCAGCGGGATGGTGGCTATCCCGGTCGCGACGTGGATGCCCTGGGTGAGCCGGTACCCCCACACCGGCTTGGCCGGTTGCGGCAACCAGGTCCAGGGCTCGTATTGGTAGTGACTCAGCAGTCCGGTGACGAACAAGATCGAGATCGCGACGCCGAGCGCAGTGCCGATGCGCGCTGTCACGGCTGTCGACCGGAGAGTGCTGCTGAACCTCGGCCACCAGCGCGGACGCTGTCGAAGCATGACTCCAAGCCTGTCCGGAATTGCCGCAAACGGGCAGAGGATAAGTCCTTGCTGCTGGTTACGGGTGGCTCACGCATCGCGTACGGCGGCCGCATGCAGCAGCGGCAGTACTACCTCGTCCACGATTTCGATGATCACGTAATCCGGTACTGGACCTCCGTGGGTCAGGAAGTGGAAGCGCATCACCGACAGCCCCGCCTCCAGCTGACGCGCCGTGATTGTGGCCGGTGGGAGTTCGCCCCGTTCGACTGCCCGGTCCACCACCTCCCGCATCGCCGCGATGCTGCGGCCTCGGGTATAGCGGCGGAGCTGGGCGGCCTGCCCGGGATCGCGCAGCGCGTCGCTGATCAGGCCGCGAATGGCGGTGCCCGCCGCCCCAGCGAGCAACTCAGCCGCAGTCCGAAGCAGTGCCAACAGATCCCCCCGCAGGCTGCCGGTGTCGACCGCGTCGGCCGGATCAGGCAGCAGATCATAGATGGCGGCCATCACCAGCTCGACCTTGCTGGGCCACCGGCGGTAGAGCGAGGCCTTGCTCGCCCTGGCCCGCTCGGCCACTCGCTCCATGCTTAGCCCCGCGTAGCCGAAGAGGTCGATCTCCGCGATCGTCGCGTTGAGGATGGCCATGTCCAGCGCCTGACCGCGCCGCCGGGGCCGCGTCCGGTGATCCTCACGCGGTGCTGTGGCGGCCATATCGGGTACGGCGTCGGAGCGCGACATGATCGGGCTGGATCCTAAGCGGCGGTGACTCGGCCGGTGTCGCCGTTGACGGTTACTTGCTGCCCGTCTGTGAGCATCCTGGTCCCGCTCCCTGTGCCCATCACAGCGGGGATGCCGTACTCGCGAGCGACAATCGCCGCGTGCGAGCCAATCCCGCCGGAGTCGACGACGACGGCGGCCGCCCGCTGGAACAGCGACGTCCAGGTCGGGTTGGTGTACGGGCAGACCAGGACCTCGCCGCTGCGCAGCGCGCCGAACTCCGCGGGCTCGCGGATCACCCGTACGGGCCCGGTCACCCGGCCTCCGCTCGCGGGAACGCCGGTCACCAAAGCCCCCTTCGTGGTGGCAGCCGGGTCAACGAGGCTCGCGGTTGCGAGCATGGGTACCCCGGCCAGCTCGGCGCGGCGCGCCGCGCGATCCCGGGCGGTCGCACGGATCCGATCGGCCTCGGCGGGGGCCAGTAGATCGGGACCGGACAGGGCCTCAAGCTCCTCCAGGTGGAGGTGAAAGACATCCTCGGCCTCGGGCAGAACCCCGGCCTCGGCCAGCCGACGCCCCGCCTCCAGCAGCATGTGGCGCAGGATCGGGAGCGCTCGGGTGGCGTGGAAGTGGCTGTCCTCCCGGAACGCGATTCCCTGCCGGGCTGCCTCGATCGCGCGAAGCACCGTTGCGCGCTGTCGAGGTGAACGCAGCAGGCGGTGCCCAAGCAGCCGCCGCTCGGCCTCGACCCATGGTTCGGTTGCCGTCGCGTGGGGCTGCTCCTCGACGAGGACTTTGATCATGCCCAGCACTGGCGTCGGGTCATCGCCCCACGTTGGGGCGGTCATCATCAGCGGGCTCACCGTTTCGCGATGGCCGTATTCATTGAGGAATTGGCGCAGCGCTTGCCGGAAAGCGATGAACCTGGCGTCACCATCTAGCCGAGCCACCAGGGCTGGCGGGTCGAGCTCATCGAACACCGCGCGAACCGGCGGATCGGCTCGCGCCTGGGCCGCCAGCTCTTCCAGGGCGAGGTTGGCGTCCCGGGTCCGGGTCTTGGCGCCCGCAGTGAGCAGCCCGAACTGGCTGGATGCGCCGAGCAGCCTCAGCAGTGTGAGCAGTCGCAGCAGGTCGAAACCCATGCGCGGTAGGTAGTCCACGCGCAGATCGGTGATCAGGTCCGCCACGGCGAGCGTGCGGCGGCAAGCCTGCAGCAGCTGCGCCCAGCTGAGGCTCCGGGGGTCAAGGGCGGCGAGCTGGGACATGCCCTGCTCGAACTTCACGAACCGCGGGTCCTCGGTCCAGCTAGCCGTGTTATAGCGGCGGATCCGGCCCGGCAGCCGGATGAGTGCGTGGGGCGTCGCCCTTGTGGGACGGGGAGCAGGAGGCACAAATCGCTCGACGACGCCGTCACGCTCTGGGAGCGCGTCGTCGATATCGAGGCGGAGCCCGATGATGTCGCCCAGCATCCGCTCCACCATGCGTCCGATGCCAGGCCGCACCCACCCGCTCATGTCGAGCGGGTACGGCCGCACCGTCATGTAGTCCATCAGCTGGAGGCCGGTCTGGCGCTGGATGCGGCTCAGCTTGAGCGGTGGCGGCGGCAGCGCGGTCATCGGACGCGCCTGGACCAGCCAGATCCGGCCGTCGGCGTACGCCCACTCGATGTCTTGCGGCCGGCCGAAGTGTGCAGCGACCGAGCGGCCTAGTGCCGCGAGCTCGGTCAGAACCGGATCCGGCAGGGTGGCCGGACCGGTACCGGCGTCGGTCGAGTGGGTGACGCCGCCGCTGGCCGCGCTGCGGATGACTACCTCGCGTTTGCCCGGCGTACGCTCCCGAACCTTGCCCTGGCCGTCCAGCACATAGTGGTCAGGAGTCACCAAGCCGGAGACGACTGCCTCACCAAGCCCCGAGCTGGCGTCAATGACGATCTCGTCCCGCTCGCCGGTGACCGGGTTCGCGGTGAACATCACGCCGGCGAACTCCGCGTTCACCATCTGCTGGACTACCACCGCGATCTGCAAGTTGCTGGACTCGATCTGTTGGTGACCGCGGTAGCCAAGGGCCCGCTCGGTCCACAGCGATCCCCAGCACCGCCGCACGGCGTCGAGGACCGCGGTCTCGCCGATCACATTCAGATAGGTGTCCTGCTGCCCCGCGAACGCGGCCCCGGCCAAATCCTCGGCGGTGGCGCTAGAGCGGACCGCCACCGGCCCGCCGCCGAGGTCGGCGTACGCCTTGCTGATCGCGGCGGCCGGCCCGTCGGGGATCGTGACGTTCTCGAACGCTGCGCGGATCGTGGCGCCGTCGTCGCCCGCGGCGACCCCTTCGGCGATCACCGCAGCGAGGCCCGACGCCTCTACGACGGTCGCGTACGCCTCGGTCGAGACGATGAAGCCGTCCGGGACCGGGAAACGGCCTTGCATCAGCTCACCGAGGTTGGCTCCCTTGCCGCCGGCGAGCTCCAGGTCGTCGCGCCGCACGGCGCTGATCGGGGTGACGAGCCGTTCCTCGCGGCGGGCGAGCGTGTCAACCATGATCATCCCTTCTGGTGGTTCCCGCGGTCGAACGGGTGTCGGGCGCCGCCTCATCGGCGTACGCGGTGTCGCGCAGCTGGCGCGCGGGCAGCGCGAGCGCCAGCAGGAAGGCGATGCCGAGCAATGGAGCCACATAGCCGAATACCGGCGGGACCGCGGCACCGTAGGCCGCCGCGACCGCAGCCTGTAGGTCAGCGGGTAGCGCGTGGAGGCGATCAGCCGAGAGCCCGGACGCTCCGCCGGGGAGTCGGTCGACGACAGCTGGCGGTAGTCCCTCGGAGAAACGCAGCGTGATCATCGCGCCGACGACGGCGACGCCCGTGGAGGCACCGATCTGGCGTAGGAAGGTCACCGCGGAAGTGGCAGTACCGAGGTCGGCGCGCGGTACACCGTTCTGCGCGACCAGCATCATCACCTGCATAGTCAGTCCGATTCCGAGGCCGATCAGGAGCAAGAACCCAAGCATCACTGGCATGGGCGTGGCCGGATCGACGGTGGCCAGCAGCGCCAGCCCTACGGTGGCCAGAGCGGTGCCCATGATCGGAAAGACCCGATAGCGCCCGGTACGGCTGATCAACTGTCCGGAGATGATCAAGGTGATGATCACGCCCGCCATCAGGCAGGTCACGACCAGTCCGGCGCGCGTCGAGGAGGCCCCAGTGGCGATCTGCAAATAAGACGGCAGGTAGCTGACTGTCCCGAACAGTGCGAACCCGATCAAGAAGCTGATGGCCGTTGGGATAGCGAAGCTACGATCCCGGAACAGCCGCAAGGGCAGGATCGGGTCGGCCGCACGCCGAGCTGTCAACAGCCACGCCGCGGTGGCGGCGACGCCCACAATGATCAGCGCCGGCACTGCCCAGGCCGGACTGTCGCCGGCACGCCCGGCCATACTCGCAAGCAACACGACAGCGAGCACAGCGATCGCGAGCAAGATCGCGCCGGCGTAGTCGATCGGCGGTCGGGCCTGCGGCACCGGCAACCGTAGCGTGCGGCGCACCATGATCAACGCGAGCAGACCGAGTGGCAAATATCCGGCAAAGATCCAGCGCCAGCTCAGGTGATCGACAACGAACCCGCCCAGCAGTGGACCACCGACCGCCGCCAGGATGTAGACACCGCTCAGCAGCCCCAGGTAGCGCCCGCGTTCCCGCGGGCTGACGACTTCGCCGAGCACCGCTTGCGCGCCGATCATCAGTCCGCCACCGCCCGTGCCCTGGATGATCCGTGCGATCACCAGTGCAAGCATCGACTGGGCGATGCCGCAGAGCAGGGCACCGACCATGAAGACACCGATTGCCACGAGCAGCACCCGCGGACGGCCGAAGCGATCACCCAGTTTTCCGTACGCCGGCATCACGACAGTCGCCGCGGCCAGATAGGCGGTGACGACGATCGGGATCTGATTGAGTGCTCCAAGATCACCGGCTACCGCCGGGAGCGCTGGCGCCATGATCGTCTGGTCCAGCGCGCCGAGCAGCATGACCAGCACGAGCCCGGGCAGTACACGCATGATGGGTGATCGCTCACGCCCACCCATCGGATGCCGTCTCGCAGATACCTGGACCATTGGCGGTCTCCAACTAATAGAGAACTCGGCGTTCTCTATTGCCATCATAAGCCATTGCACCGATGCCGGTGACGTGCAGATGGTGCACAGTCCGAGTAAATGAAGCGGAGTCCTTTCGAATCTGGGCGCAGGGCTTGGTTCGTCGTTGCATCATGACCTCGCATCAGCCCAAACGCATGGAGTTGGACGCATTACACGGCACAGCCGTCCGCCGAGCCGCCCAGTTGGGGCTCGCAGTCCCGAATTAATGAGGCGATCTATGCAATCCTGCGACCGTGGGCGCTGCAAAACTCGACCAACTGATCACCAGGGCTTGAGTCTCTCGCGGTCGCGAGAGGCTCACGCGAGCGCCCGCTATGAGTCGGCATGCGATGAGTTCTCCCGATCCGTCTGGTCGTAATCGTGAGCACTCGGCGAACGGGAGGACAACCATGGGAAAGCTAATAGTCAACACATTCACTTCGCTTGACGGAGTCATGCAGGCACCGGGCATGCCCGAGGAGGACCGCGAAGGCGGCTTCGACCAGGGAGGGTGGCAGGTTCCTTACTTCGACGAGGAATCCGGGCAGGTCATGACCGAGGCCATCACTGGCTTCGATGCCCTGCTGCTGGGCAGAAAAACCTATGAGATCTTCGCCGGCTACTGGCCGTACGCGCCCGCCGACGATCCGATCGCAACGCGGCTGAACGAGGCTCCCAAGTACGTCGCTTCCCGAACCCTCGATGCCCTGGGGTGGAATAACTCGACCCTGCTCAAGGGCGATATTGCCGATGAGGTGGCGCGGCTCACGGAGGCATACGACGAGATCCATACGTCCGGGAGCGGCAACCTTGTCCAAAGCCTGATGAAAAATGAGCTGGTCGACCAGTACAACGTGTGGGTGTACCCGGTTCTGCTGGGTGGCGGTAAACGACTGTTTGGCGAGGGGACGATCCCCACGGCTCTGCGACTCGTTGAGTCGAGAGCATTTGGCAATGGCGCGGTGTTGTTGACGTATGAACCGACGGGCAAGCCGGAGTACGGCTCGACTGCGCTCAGCCGCTGATCGTCAAGATCAAAAGGTGTGACTTGGGGTTGATCTTGAACCTGCTTCAGGCTTGGGGTTGATCTTGAACCTGCTCCCGGCCGCAGGGTTGGTGTGGATCGAAGCCGGGGGGCTTGATCAACTCGACGCCACCGAAAAGGTGGCGTTGTGGCGACGGTTCGAAACCTTCCGCAACCGGCTACCACTCATCGACCACA
>DATLPF010000143.1:0-8704 GCA_035535875.1 Propionibacteriaceae bacterium | reverse complement strand
GTGGACTGCTCGGGACGCCAGCGGTTTGCCTGCAGCATCAGCTGTCCACGCTGGACAATGCGCCGCAGGTCGCGGACGTCACCGACCGCGGTACGCGGATGTGTGCCATGGAGGAAGAGCAGCTCCGCTCGATAGAACGTGCCGAGACCTGCGAGGTTTCGCTGGTCCAGCAACGCCTCACCAATCGTACGGTCGGGCTGATCGGCGATCCGTCGGACTGCCTCGTCGAGGTTCCAGTCGGGTCCCAGCAGATCGGGCCCGAGATGACCCACGACTGTGTCCTCGGCCGCCGTTGGAACCATCTCGATGACCGGGAGCCGGTATCCCACTGCATCATGATCACCGGTCGCGAGTATGGCACGGATTTCAAACGCGGGTCCGCCACTCCACCGCCGGCCGCGAGGGTAGATCTTCCAGGCGCCGTCCATTCTGAAATGCGTGTGCAGGGTGAACTCATTGCTGAACCGAAACAGCTGGTGCTTGCCGCGCGAGATCACCTCGCGCACACCAACGCCGGTCAAATCGGTTATCGCCAGGGAGGGCACCCGGAATTCGGATCTGGTCAGCACGTGGCCGGCAAGCACCTCGTTCAACCGCTGGCATGCCCGCCAAACCGTATCTCCCTCCGGCACGGCCTCATTCTGCCGTGGCGTTCGAAACCGCGCGCGTCGGAATCGGCGGATTCTCGAGGTTCGCGCCGCCGATCTGTAGGAGGAGATGGCGGAACAACGCTTTTCCATTCCGCCAGATCTGACGAAGACGGCGGCTTCCTGGCGAACATCGCAGCGAGCGAAGCGAGCAAATCAAACACAGCGCGATGCGCGAGCAGCTTAGGAAACGAGCGCCCGCATCATGACGGAAACCCAGGTACGGAACGGTCGCCAGGTCTCAGCCAGGGCCAGCAGTTCGGCATCACTGAGCTCATGATCAATGCCATAGGCCTGCTGGATGGCCGCCCTCGACCGTGGCTCACCCAGCGATGGAGCGTCGGCATGGCCACAGGCCCGGATCACGATCAATGAGCTATAGAAGGGGCCGATGCCGGGCAGGTGCTGCAACTCGGCCTGGGCGTCTTCGGGAGGCATCGCGCGCAGGCGCTCTGCGTCCAACTGCCCGCGCTGGGCAGCCTCGGCGACAGCGTGCAGCCGGGGGATCCGGTCTGCCGGCAATCCCGGCAGCGACTCAATCTGCAGTAAGGCGCTCGGCGTCGGTACGGAGAGTGTCCGAGTGCCCGACAGTTCGAAGCTGGCGCCGTACAACTCAGACATCCGGGTACGCAGCGTGATTCCCTGGCTCCGTGCCCGACGGGCGCTGATGATCGACCAGACGGCTGCCTCGTACGGTGAATAGAACAGCGCTGGCCGGAATCCGGGCGCTCGTGCGTGTACCTGGGCTAGCACCGGGTCGGCGAGGCAAAGCTGGTGGAACGCTTCGCCGTCGTGGTCGAGTGAAACTACCCGGGCGACCTGCTTGCGGAGGGCCTCGACTTCAGCGGCGCTCAGTGGATCGCCAGCGGACTGCGCTCGCAATTCGAGCCGCTCTCCCGACTGGCGGGCTTCGACCCCGACTTGCCGCTCGTAGTCGCCGTCCAAACAGAATGCCATCCGCATGGCACCATCGAAGCTGCGCTCGTCGCGATGCCCGAAGCCCATCATCGCGACCGCGCGCAAATCAAACGGACCCACCATTTCCAACTCCGTCGTCGTTGTCACAGGGTCAGTCTGTGTGCGAGCAGTGACACTTTCCCGTCAGGCGTCTTTGCTTTCCAGACCCCCTGACCCCCTACCCTTGGGTGCGTGCCAGCACCCAAGCGACGTGTGTCCGGCAATCACCGGCTCGTGCAATTGTCTTTGCTGGTAGCTGGCGTCGGGATTGTCGGGCTGGCTACGGTGGCGGCTTCAATCCGCTTCGTGCACTCCGCGGCGGCAGGTCACATCTATGCAGAGTCCGATGTACCGGCAACACCAGTGGCCTTAGTGCTTGGAGCGCAGGTTAACCCGGACGGCACGCCGTCCGCATTTCTGGCCGCACGTCTTGACCTTGCAAAGCGCCTCTATGATGCCGGGCTGGTTGCAACGCTCATCGTCTCGGGCGATCACCTGGCGCCGGAGTTTGATGAGCCGGCCGCTATGCGCAATTACTTGATTAAGGCAGGTGTGCCCACGAAGAACGTGATTGTTGACTCTGGGGGCTTTGACACTTATGAGTCATGCCTGCGAGCCAAGCGGATCTTCAATCTTTCACAATTGATCATTGTCACGCAGAGGTACCACCTCGTCCGTGCCGTGGCTACCTGCCGCACGCTGGGCATCGATGCGACCGGTGTCGGCGACGATTCCGCCCGCCAGCACACCGTGGCGTGGTGGCGAGGGACGATTCGTGATCAACTCGCGTGCATCAAGACTATTGTTGATCTTGCAACGCGACCAGATCCTAAGTTTGACAAGCTAAATACCTCTAATTGACCTATTTCGACGTAGCGCGATCAGTAGCGCGGCCAGCGTGAGATGTTCACGCCGTACGTGGCGTGCCTGCCATGCACAGCGTAAGGAGCCCGGGTACGGCTCCTCTTGGCTGTGACGTGCCGGTGATCAGCCGCCAACGCAGCCACCGCGACAGGCACTTGGCAGCCGGAGCGCACGCAATTCCATATTTAAGCTATTCAACGGCGGGCTTTCGGACGACCCGAGAGATGCGCTCGATTGGCGGCGGTTTTGCATGGCAAAACGCTGGCGGCTGCCGTCCGCAATCACGGTGCCGACAGGAATTGAGGTAGTCCAAATCGTAATAAATTGAACGGGTCAAAAGCGCCGAAAATGTGAAACCCTTATCAGAATCTCAAAATGATTCACCCGCGTGCCGCCGGGGGACTGCGCCGCGCTGTAAATGTCCTACGAGGTTATGAGAGGTGTGCCGTGGCGCGTTTTTTAGCAGGTGTTATGAAGTTCCGCCTCCTGATCTTGGCGGCCGCCATAGGCCTCCTGGCTGTCGGCATTGTGCAGCTGCGCGATGCACGCATGGATGCATTGCCGGAGTTCAGTCCGCCGTACGCGGAGGTCCAGACTGAGGCGCTCGGCCTTTCGGCGGACGAGGTCGAGCAACTGATCACCGTGCCCCTCGAGGCCGACTTGCTCAATGGGGTCGAGGGCGTCGACATTATCCGATCGGAATCGCTGCCCGGCGTCTCCTCGATCGTGATGGTCTTCCAGCCCGGCACCGATATTTATCGCGCTCGGCAACTCATTGAGGAGCGGCTCACTCAGGCTCACGCCCTTCCCAACGTATCGAAACCGCCGACGCTGCTGCAGCCGTTGTCGTCGGCCAATCGAGTGCTCATGATCGGTATGTCCACGACGGAGCTGACCCCGATCGAGCAGTCGGTGATCGCCCGCTGGACCGTACGTCCCCGGCTGATGGGGGTGTCGGGGGTAGCCAACGTTTCCATCTGGGGCATGCGTGATCAACAGCTTCAGGTGCAGGTTGATCCAGCGACCTTGCGCGACCGCAAAGTGACTCTGAACCAGGTGATCACGACGGCCGGAAACGCGCAGGTGGTCTCACCGCTGACCTTCCTGGAAGCCTCGACCCCCGGAACTGGTGGATTCGTCGAGACGCCACAACAGCGACTTCAGGTCAGGCATCTGCTCGAGAAGATCGCTAATCCCGAAGAGCTAGCGAAGGTTCCGGTGGACGGCACCTCCGGAAATCTCAGGCTCGGTGACGTCGCCGACATCAAGGTCGACCATCAACCGCTGATCGGTGACGCCGTCGTCAACGGCAAGCCTGGTCTGATCCTGGTCGTCGAAAAGTTCCCAGGAGTAAGTACGACCCAGGTAACTCGTGACGTCCAGCAAGCCCTAGAAACGCTGCGGCCCGGTCTTACCGGGATTGAGACGGATACGTCATGGTTCGCACCATCGGATTACGTGGCGGCGGCCAAGTCCAACCTCGGCCTTGCGGTTGCCCTCGGCGCCGGACTCCTGCTCCTCACCTTGGCAGCGCTACGTTTCCACTGGCGTGCAGCACTTGTCGGCGCGGTCACGGTGCCGTTGTCGGTGATCACCGCGGCGCTGATCGTCAATCTGCTTGGTTATGGGTTCAACTTACTGGTGGTCGCTGGTCTCGCCGCAGCTGTGGCGATCGTGGTGGATGAGGCGATTGCACCTGGGGAAGCGGTGGTGCAACGGCTTCGGGCCCGGAGTGCCGGCCCCGACGCCGAGCCGACCTGGGTGTCAGTTCAGCAGGCCCTGGCAACGGTCCACCGGCCTTTGATCTACGCCGGCATAATTGCTGTTCTGGCGATTGTCCCTGTGGCGGTGCTGGAAGGGCGCCCCGGAGCGTTCTTTACGCCGATGGTCATGGCGTACGCCATCGCCGTGGTGGCCGCCTTGATCATCGGGGTTACGGTCGGTCCGGCACTGAGCAGTCTGCTCTTCGCCCGGTGGCAGCCCAAGGCTGCTCCGGCACGAGGGCCCGTACCGTGGCTTGGCGGGCACTACCGCAGCGGACTACCCCGATTCTCCGGCAGCCTCCGCCCGGCTCTGCTGGTCGCGGCCGCCTGCGGCCTGCTGGCCGTCGCCATCTTGCCCTTCATCAAGACGGGCGTGACGCCTACCTTCCAGGACCGGAATGTGGTGGTCAGGCTGCAGGGTCAGCCCGACGTGTCGAACGATGCGATGAGGCAGCACGCCACTGACCTCGGGAACACCATCCGGTCCATCCCGGGAATCACCGGTGTTGGTGCGACCGTCGGACGGGCGATTACCGGAGACCGAGTCGTCAACGTCAATTCCAGCGACGTTTGGGTGTCCATCGCCGCCGACGCCGACTACAAGCCGACTCTGGCCTCGATCGAGAACGCGGCTCGGCAGGTGCCGGGCGCGACAGCTGAGGTCGTCCCCTATTCGACTCAGGAGATGCGAGACGTTGGGAGCCTGCACACCGGCGCCAACACGGTGACCGGAAGCGGACTGGACGTCCTCACTGGTTTGAGCACTCCCATCGCGGTGCGTGTCTACGGCCAGGATCCCGCGATTCTTGCCGCCGAGGCCGCCAAGGTGCAGCAAATGATGGGTCAGGTCGACGGAGTCGTCGATCCACGTGTCGAAGACGCTGCTACCCAGCCAACCATCGAGATCGAGGTCGATCTGGACAAGGCTCAGGCAGTAGGGCTGACGCCTGGTGACGTACGCCGGGCCGAGGCCACCGTGCTCCAGGGCATCCAGGTGGGCAGTGTCTTCGAGGAGCAGAAGGTCTTCGATGTGATCGTCAAGGGCACGCCTGCCACCCGAGCCAGCGTTGCCGAGGTGCAGGCCATGCTGATCGACAAGCCAGGCGGCGGTCACGTCAGGCTTGATCAGGTAGCCGACGTGCGAATCGTCCAGACCTCGCCGGTCATTCACCGTGACGCTATCTCGCGCCGCGTGGACGTCGTCGCCGGTCTACAGGGGCGAAGCAGCGCAGATGTCGTCGCCGATCTCGAGCGCCAGCTCGCGACCATGAGCTTCCCGATCGAATATCACGCTGAGGTGGTTGCCAATACCACCGCCGAAGAGATTGGACTGGGCCGTGCGATCGGCTTCGCCGTCGGGGCCGTCATCGCCGCGCTTCTGCTCTTCCAGGCCGCATTCAACAGCTGGCGCCTCGCGCTAGTAGCCACGGCGGCGCTACCGCTCTCTCTGACCGGCGGCCTGGTCACCGGACTCTTCGACGGGCTGACGTTCGGCTTGGGTGCGCTGCTTGGGCTGCTGGCAGTCCTCGGCCTCGCTGCGCGCTACATCACCACGATGGTGGCCACAATCCAAGGCCCGGATGGCAGCAGGACCAATGATGAGCTGCGCGCGCATCGCGCCGTCAGTCCGCCTACTTCGTCGTCGCTCGCGGAGGAAAGAACGCCTCCGCTCACTCCTCCTCAGCACAGCGAAGCGCAATCATCGACGCTCGCAGCTCGTGACGATGGTGCCGATACGGTGTACGACAGGGCCCGGGAATGCTCCAGTTCCTTGATCATCAGCGCTGTCGCGATAGCCGCGCTCGCGCTGCCGGTCGTGGTGCTAGGCCCCCGTGCGGGACTGGAGATCCTGCATCCGCTCGCTCTCGTGTTGCTAGGCGGCCTGGTGAGCTCGCTGGTGGTGGCATTGTTCGTGGTGCCATCGGCGTACCTCCATTTGGTTCCGCAGCAAGAGGGCAATGCGCCGCCGGAGCTTGAGGACGAGCAGGAACCGGTGGCAACCGGCCGGGGGGCGGTGCTGTGATGAGCACCCCCATGTGGATCCATCGAGCCCGACAAGCGCTGTTGGGTGGCGTGGTCGCCGCAGTTGTTGCGTCGTCATTGGCCGGCTGCGCCGAGATCGAGGTGCCGACAGCCGAGCCCTACGAGCCGGCGACCTTGGAGACACCAGGGCCGGGTCAGCCTGCGCGGGTCATCCTCACCGAGGAGGCCGCGCGAAGAGTCGCACTCCAGACCAGTGTGGTCCAAGCAGCTGGTAGTGACGTCAGCGTGGACTACGCCGCATTGGTCTACGACAAGGCGGGCAAGCCCTGGGTCTTCACCGTCATCGGGCCCTTTAGCTATATGCGGGCGCCAGTGATCATCAATGAGGTGACTGACAACCGGGTGACGTTGAGTTCTGGCCCGCCAGCCGGCACTGAAGTAGTGACGGTCGGTGCGATCCAGGTCTGGGGCGCCGAACTCGGCATCGCAGGCAAGCACTGAGGGGGCGCGACCGATGCGTACTATCGTCAGAGCCAGCCTCCGGTTCCGCTGGATTGTGCTCTTTCTCGCCGCCGCCACTCTGGCTCTCGGCTTCGTCCAGATCCCGGAGACGAAGGTCGATGTCTTCCCCGAATTCGCGCCGCCGCAGATTGAGATTCAAACAATCGCGCTCGGTAACTCCTCGAATGAGGTCGAGCAACTGATCACTGTTCCGATCGAGGACCAGCTTGGTGGCATCGCAGGCCTATCCGAGCTGCGCTCCAAGTCGGTGGCCCAGCTGTCGTCGATCCGGCTCATCTTCGAACGCGGCACCGATGAATTGCGAGCGCGGCAGCTGGTGCAGGAACGCCTGACCCAGATCACCCCCACGCTGCCGACCTGGGCCAGCCCGCCCTTCATGATGCCCGCCCTCTCAGCGACCAGTCGCATTATGAAGATCGGACTGACGTCGGACACTGTCAGCCCGACCGACTTGTCGACCATCGCGTACTGGAAGATCCGGTCGCGGCTGCTTCGAGTGCCCGGGGTAGCGCAGGTCGCCATTTGGGGCGAGCGTTTGCCACAACGCCACGTCCAGGTGGATCCGGCGAAGCTCGCCCAATACAACGTCTCCCTGCAAGACGTCATGGACGCCTCCTCAGACGCCGTCGAGGCAGGCCTGCTGCGCTATTCCGACGGCGCAGTCGTCGGCACCGGTGGCTTCGTCGAGACGGGCGGCCAACGGTTCAACATCCGGCACGTGCAACCAATCACCGGACCGGAACAGCTGGCCAAGGTTCCCGTTGCAGAACGCGACGGCAAAGTGCTCCGGTTGGCTGACATAGGCAACGTGCTCGTCGATCCTGGACCACTGATCGGCGATGGAGTGGTTGACGACGGGCCTGGGTTACTGCTCGTGGTGCAAAAGTTCCGTGGCGCGAACACCGTTGATGTGACCCGGGGCGTCGAAGAGGCCATGCGGCAAATGCAGCCAGGACTGCCCGGAATCACGGTCGATACCACCATCTTCCGACCCGCCACCTTCATCCAGCAGTCGATTGAGAACCTGCGCACGGCCATGCTGCTGGGCATCGCACTGGTGGTGTTGATCATCGTCGCTTTCCTCTTCGAATGGCGTACGGCGTTCATCAGCCTGATCGCGATTCCACTCTCCTTGGTCGCCGCTGTGCTCGTGTTGGATGCCGCAGGGGCCACCATCAATGTGATGGTGCTGGCTGGGCTGGTGGTCGCCATCGGGGTGGTGGTGGATGACGCCATCATCGATGTTGAGAACGTCGTGCGACGGCTTCGCGAGGCCCGGGCAACAGGCAGCGGAGCCTCTACCTTCAATATCGTGCTGAACGCCTCAGTCGAGGTCCGCTCGGCGATCACCTATGCCACCTTGATCAACGTCATAGCTGTCGTGCCGGTGCTGTTCCTGGAAGGACTGTCCGGTTCGTTCTTCCGGCCGCTCGTGCTCTCCTACGGTCTGGCGGTGCTGGTCTCGATGCTGGTGGCACTGACGGTCACCCCGGCTCTGTGTCTGCTGCTGCTCTCCCGCGGCAAGCTGGCGAGCAAGGAGTCGCCGCTGATGCGGGTCTTGAAGCGCGCCTATGTCGCTCTCCTAGCCCCGCTGATCCGCAGGCCAATGCCAGCGATCGCGATGACCGCTGTGCTCTTCCTGGCCGGGCTTGCGGCAGTGCCGACGTTGGGCAGCCAATTGCTGCCCAACTTCAAGGAGCGCGACTTCTTGATGCACTGGCTGACCCAGCCGGGCACGTCGGTCACCGAGGAGACGCGGGTCTCGGTCTTGGCGTGCAAGGATCTGCGACAGATCGAGGGCGTACGCAACTGTGGCTCACACATCGGCCAGGCCTTCCTGGCTGACGAGGTCTATGGCGTGGACTTCGGTGAGAACTGGATCAGCGTCAGCCCGGAGGTCGACTATGACAAGACCTTGGACGAGGTACACAAGGTAGTCGAGTACTACCCAGGCATGTACCGCGATGT
>DATLPF010000142.1:0-17019 GCA_035535875.1 Propionibacteriaceae bacterium | reverse complement strand
TGCCTCGCGGGCCTTGGTCTCCTCGGTGGCGGCCGGGGTCGTCATGGTGCTCATACAAACTCCTCAGACTGGGGAAACACGGGTCGGAATGCCGTACATAAGTCAGGAGGACACCGCCAATCGAACCGTCACAGGTGAATCGTCCAGGGTGAGGCGAAGGAAATGCTCAGAGCCCAACACCAGTTCATGGAGTGCCCGTCAACGGACGCGGTGTCGGCGATCGCCTGTCGCACGCAGCGGCGTGCCCTAGGAACATGCAGACGGTATACGAGGCCGCGGGTGGTGCCGACGGTCTGCTGCGCCATCACCCAACGCATGGCATGCCAGGGTGATGGCTGACGAGGTGGTCAGCCACGCGTTCAGCCAAGGGTTCCATCCCGAGTAGCCAGCGGCTCGCCGCCTACTGGGCGGAGTCGCTCGGTGGCCGAACGACGTATTCAGACTGCTACGGCGACGAGACCCCTGTTGTGCGGATGCATAGGGGCAACGGTCCGCACCAGGAGATGGACCGTCGAGGGGTCGCCTGCTTCGAGCGAGCACTGGTCGACGCCGGCCTCGCCATCGACGACCGGCTCTGACGGGTGCTGCACGACTACTTCGCCTGGACGACCGTGACCACGATGTCCCGATACCACCGGTCCGCAGCGGACGTCCCGAATGGGCAGCCATCCCGTGGTGGTCGAGGGACGGACTTGTCGACGGGTGATGGCACCACCCATAAGCCGCCACTCGCCCGTTAGTCGTTCCGCTTGCGGTGCACCGCTGAGCCACCCGCTTCCGTACGTGTGAACCCAGACATGCCGGGTCGGCGGCGGGACTGGACCGGTGGACATGACCGGCATCCGCGCTGGCGGCCGCCAGCGCGGCTGGGCCTAGGCGATGACTTTACGACGCCTGTCGAGTCAGTGCTGAGAGAGCTGAATCTCTTTCCCGGAGAGGGAATCGTGAAACTCGACCGAGCAACTGTGTGCCTGCCCATTGAGGATCGTTTGGTATCGCACGCCTTCTACACCGCCCTCGGGTTCGTGGCAGTGGGTGAGTTAGGTGACGATGGCGTACCCGAGCCCCTGCAGTTTGAGATCAGCGTCGGTTTGCGTGTGATGCTGATTCCGGCAGGCGGCTTCGGCTGGGTGATCGGTGATCGTGAACGATCGCCCCGGGGTGCGCATGAGTGTCTGGTTGTGATCGGGCTGGCCACCGATGCCGAGGTCGACGAGCTCATGCGTCGCGCGCAGGATGCTGGCGCCGAGATCGTCATCGAAGCCGGAAGCCAGAAATGGGGATACGCCGGCGCGTTCGCCGATCCCGACGGCCACATGTGGCAGGTCAGCCGCGCTGACGGCTTCCTGACCCAATAAGGGAGTCCCAAACCGGACTTCCCGCTGCGATTGCAGCACGGACCGTGCCACGACCGATGAGATCGGTGCGGGCCCCGGTCCGACCGAACGACGACCAAACCAACGAGAAAGGAACCGCGACCATGAAGCTGACGACCACCACGTTTTGCATTGCTCGCTCCGCTCGCTGAGGCTGGCGCCTGTTAGCCGCTGCCTTCCTCGCTCACTCGCAGACGAAGAACGCGTCCGCTCGCTCGCTCGTCCAGGACAGCGGCGCGCCAGCCTGGCTCCGTGCGGCGGCGCGCGATTTCCGACGCTCGCAGCTCCGGTCTTGATGCCGGTCATACAGCCGCCACTTCACCGAGTGCGTAGTGCACCAGCGCCTCATGGTCCAGCACGGCGTGCAGCGGCCACATCCAGTCGCCGGTGATGTCGATCAATCGGGTACCGGGTTGTTCGAGCCAATCGGCGATCCGCTCAGTTTCCTCGATGCCCGCAGCCGGTAGCGGGTCGAGCGGCTTCGGAACGGTCTCGGCTGTGGCGCGCACTGCGCGCGCGACCGCCTGCGGCACTTCCCGAGGTGTCGCGAGCCCCGCGCCGGCTAACCGGCCGTAGCGGACGACGTGTATCTCCCAGTCAAGGTCGACCTTCCGCGCGGCGACGATCTCGGTGCAGGCCGCGAGGCTTCGGATGCGATGGAATCGCGCAGCGGTGCGGGTCAGGGTCTCCAGCCGTCGACGGATGATGGCAGCTTCCTCGAACCGTTGCTGACTGATCAGCCGGGCCAACCTAGCCTGCACGCCGCGTACCGCGGGCCGCGCGTCGACCGACAAGGCTGCGCGTACCCCTTCGACGATTTCCCGGTAACCGTCCCGGGAGATCGTGCCGTCACATGGCGCCGCACATCGGCCCATGCCAGCCAGTGAGCACGCGGAGATCGGTGTGGTCATGCTCAGCCGTGGAGTGCACTGGCGGATGGGGAAGCCGTCGTAGATGGCGAGCGCAACGTCCTCGGCGGACTGGCGGCGGGGGAATGGACCGAAGTACGTAGCGCTGTCGTCACGGACGTCCCGGACGACGGATAACCGCGGAAAGGGTTCCTCGGTGATCTTGATCCACTGGGTGCGTTCCGGGAACTTCGACCGACGGTTGTAACGCGGGGCGTGACTGCCGATCAGCCGCAGCTCGGTTACGTCGGCCTGAAGTTGGGTGACACACGGTAGGGCTTCCACTCCGGTAGCCAGCCGGACCATCTCATCGATCCGCGGCCGCTTCTCGGCGGCCGTGAAATAGGTGCGGACCCGAGCCCTGATGTTCTTGGACTTTCCGACGTAGAGAATGTGGCGCTGACTGTCGTACTCGGCGACGAACAGATAGACCCCAGGTGATTCCGGCAGGCCAGCGGCCCAGGTGCGTTTGGCGCGCCGCTGCGGAGAGACGCGGCGGGCGAACTCGCCCAGATCCTCGATGGTCTGCACACCGAGATTGCCAACCCTCTCGATCAAACCGTGCAGCACTTCCACGGTGGCCTGGGCGTCGGTCAGCGCACGATGGTTCGGGGTGACGGCCGTATGGAAGTGTCGGGCAAGTGTTGCCAGCCTGCAGTCGGACACCTCGTCGCGGAGCAGGATCTGCCGAGCCAGGGCCGCTGTGTCGATCACCGGCCACCGGGGGTACGGATACTCACACGCCTCGCAGGCGCGGCGTAGGAAGCCGACGTCGAACCGAGCATTGTGGGCGACGATCACGGTGCCGTAAGCGAAGGCAAGGAACGATGGCAACACCTGGCGGAGCGGGGGAGCGTTGACCACCATCTGGTTGGTGATGCCGGTCAGCACGGCAATCAGCGGTGGGATGTGGGCCTGGGGATTGACAAGGGTCTGGAACTCGCCCAGCACCTCACCACCGCGTACCTTGACCGCTCCGACCTCAGTGATCATGTCCGTCTCGGCGGCGCCAGTGGTTTCTAGATCGACGACGCAGAAGGTGACTTGGGACAGATGCGTCCCAAGATCATCAAAGGAAGCCTGTACGGCCATGCTGGCGACACTAGGGATCGCCTACGACAGTGGTGGGCGACTCGCCGGAGCTCCGCTGGCCGTTCGCGGCGGACCTTCGGACGGAAACCTATGTTTACCTGGGTTTCAGACGGTTTGGACAGGTTGCAACCCGTGCAGACCGCATGCAACGTACGTGAACGTAGGTTGCCGACAAGGAGCTAGCACTTGGGTGCTTCGAAGTTCTTATCTGCCTTCTTGAACGCCTTGATGTTCTCGGGCGCAGCACGGTACTGCTTCAGCCAAGCAGCCTGTGCCTGCGATGGGCTGCCCGCCTGGTGTTCCTTATTGCGCTGCATCTGCTTTTGGTGACTCTCCCAGTCCTTCATGCCAGCAGCTGTCGCCTTCAGCACTGGTTGCTGAGCCTTGCTTCGCGCGCTGCACTTCTTGAGGGAGGCAGCTACTGCACTGTCGGCGCCCTTCGCCTTGCCGCAGGAGCCCTCGAGATCCTCATAGGTCGACAGGGCATCGTTATAGCGACTGAGATCAGCGCCGCCCTTCACCCTGGTCTTCTTGAACTGCGCCCTCATCTCCTCGACGCTGATTTTGCCGTCGAAGTTGTCAGTCTGGGCTTTGACGTGATCAACCCAGTGCAACACGCCGATCTTTCCTTGCTTCAGCACATCATCCGCGGCCCTTACCCTCGTCTGACACGCCTCCAGGGCTTTCTGCGAGGCTGCGCTGGCGGGCTCGGCGGTAGCCGATGCTGAAGCAGATGGCGAAGGACTGGAAATCGCGGTGCTTGGAGCTTGCGACTCCGCTGCCGTGGTGCTGGATTCCGCCTGCGGACCCGCCGTCGTTGTCTCTGGCCAGAACTTCCATGCTGCAAACGAACCACCAACCAGGAGTGCTGCAGCGACCGCCAGCGGAATGATCACGCGTACTGGCCGGACTTTCGCCCGTCGTGCTTGTACCACATTTCCCCCAAAAGACTCCCCCAGGGCCTCTAACTTACTTGATGATGCGCGGTGGGGCGAATCGCCAGCTGCCTTACGAGACAGTCACCGGCGGCAAAGAATTTCGCCATGGAGGACGGCAAACCAGGCGTCGGAAAGCACCGCCCAGCGGCGCCAGCCTTTCGCCAGTTGCGCCAGTTCCAATGGGTCGGAGAGCCCTCGCTCGACGGCCTGATGAGCGAAATCGGAGTGCCTCAGCCGCTCTGCCCAGGTATCGGACCACCATGCGATATCCGTTGGCGTGGCGAAGCACCAGGCGCTGGCCGAGGAATCGACACTGCCGAAACCGGCGGCATGCGCCCAGCCAAGCAGCCGGCGTCCCGCATCGGGTTCGCCTCCGTTCGAGCGGGCTACGTCGTGGTACAGGTCGAGCCATCGGGTTAGCGCCGCACTCGGCGGGTGCCAGGTCATGGCCGAATAGTCGGCATCGCGTACGGCCACGAGACCACCTGGCAGGCATACCCGGCGCATCTCGCGAAGGGCTGCGACCGGATCTGCGAGGTGTTGCACCAGCTGATGGGCATGGACGACGTCGAAGGAGGCATCCGCAAACCCCAGCTGGTAGACGTCCCCGATCAACAGCCCGAGATTCCCCACCCGTTCGCTGGCAGCCAGGGTCTTCGTAGCCGCCACGGCGGCAGGTGCGGAATCGATGCCAACCACCCAGCCCTGAGACAGCTCTCGGGCGAGATCGAGGGTGATGGTCCCGGGGCCGATGCCGACGTCCAGCAGCCGGTCGGCAGGCTTCAGCCGCGGCAGCAGATACCCCACGGAATTCTCAGCGGTCCGCCAACGATGCGATCGCAGAACCGAGTCGTGGTGTCCGTGCGAGTAGACCTCACGCGCCGAGGGTGTCACGAAGAAAGTGTCAGTGCCCTGCGAGACGGTACAACCAGCGGGGGTCTGCTGCGGAAGGAACGAGTATGGACATGCTGCACGTGGATTGCGACACCTGCGTCGCCAGAGGGAACGCCTGTAGCGACTGTGTCGTCACCGTGCTCCTCGGTGCCTCCGGCGGTGTAGTGGATCTCGACCCAGACGAGCAGGCGGCGCTCCAGGCGCTGGCCGGTTCCGGATTAGTGCCGCCGCTCAGGCTGATTCCAGGCGCCCGAGAGGTCCGGGACGTGCCGGCGCCGCTGGACTGGCGGGACTACGCATAATGACTTGTGACCAAATATCGGCGATCCCAATTGCCAGTGACCTAATCGTGACCTAATGTGTCACTCACTGTCCGGTGACCACAGATGACATCACTGTCATCCATCGCTCAGTAGGCACGTCCATGACAGCTCTAGCTGTGCGCAGGCCTGGGGAGGGCTGAGCACAGCACCAGAGAGAGCTGCGCGCAGGAGTCGGGGAACACTGTGAATTTCGCTGCGCGCGTGACGTCACGCGCATTTGAGGCTAGCCGCGCCACATCGATCCTTCGAAGCGTACGAATCGCTGCGCTCGGGCTCGTCTCGGTGGCATTGACCGCATTGTTCGTCTTCCCAGCCAGCTTGCCGGCTGCGGCGGACCCACCGCTGACGGCAGCAGAGGCCAGAGCACTGATCGCGCAGTTGGAGACCGATGCCGCTGCCATCGACCAGCAATACGCCGGTGTCAAGGAGCAGATCAAGCAGGGCCGCGCCCAATTGAAGCTGAAGCAGGCTGATGTGCAAGCCCAAACCGACAAGGTCGCACGGATGAAGCTTCAGGTGGGCCAAGTTGCGCTCGCCCAATTCCAGAATCGAAGCCTCGACACCGCCGCCCAGCTCTTCGTGACGTCCGACACCGAACGATTCCTCAGCCAGATCTCCACAGTCCAGAAGGTCAGCGAGAATCAGAACTCGGCGCTCCAGGACTATCAGCAGGCGCAGGCAAATCTCGACACCCTGGAGCATTCGGCGGAGACAGACCTTGCCGCTCTCGCCGAGAAAGAGAAGCAGCTCAAATCCCTGACCGACGCCTCGGACAAGAAGATCGCCCAGGCTAAGAAAGTGCTGGCCAAGCTCAGCGCAGCGCAGCGGCAGCAGATCGCTCATGCCGAGAAGAGGGCGACTGCCCGGGCCAATGCGGCGGGTCGCGCCGCGTCGCAGACGTCGCGGAATGCCTCACGTGGCCCAGTCACCGGCAGCGGCCGCGGCGCCAAAGCGCTGGCATTTGCCAAGGCTCAGCTCGGAAAACCGTACGTGCGCAATGCCGATGGGCCAGGCTCCTATGACTGCTCGGGTCTGACGATGGCCGCCTGGGGATCCGTCGGGGTTAGCCTGCCGCACTCGTCTGGGCAGCAGTACAACCGTGGCAAGCCCGTTGCAAAGTCGAATCTCCAGTTAGGCGATCTGGTGTTCTTCTACAGCGACATCAGCCATGTGGGCCTCTACGCCGGCAATGGCCGAGTCATCCACGCCCCGCGGCCGGGCAAGTCGGTGGAGTACATCAAGATGTCCTACATGACTTACGCCGGAGCTCGTCGCCCGGGCTAGCAATTGCGGATTGCGCTCGGCTCAGCGGCGCGACTCCGACGCTTGAAGTTAGGCTGCCTTCGTGTCAGCGTCCCGCCGCCAATGCCGCGCCGTGTGGGCGTTGTCAGTAGCTGCACTGATACTGATGCTGCTTGGCTGCTCTGCTCCCGCTGTCGCACCAGCTCCGACGCCGCTTGTCGCAAGATCGACGGCACCCGCGAGCTCGCGGCTAGGCCTGGTCAGAGCGACCGTTGATGCCTTCCTCCAAGCGGCTCGTACCGGCGACGATGCCCGCTTTGATCGGCTGATCAGTGATCGAGATCCCACCTTTCCCCAGCGCGCCCGGTTGCTCTATGACAACCTGAGCACACTGCCACTGACCAGGCTTCAGATTCGTATGGAACCAACCGAGTTCGGGCTTTCCGATGCGCGTCGGCGGCTCCTCGGTCCGAGTGCATGGATCCAGCGTGGGGTCGTGACCTGGCGACTCGCCGGCGATAGCGCCGAAGTTGAGCATGTGGTCTGGCTGACGTTCCTTGAGGCTGCCGGGGAGGTCAAGGTCGCCGGCACCATCGATGAACCATCCGGCAGCGTCCGGGAGCAGAAGCCGAGCTGGTGGCTGGGTTCCCTGAACGCCCGGGAGCAGGGCGGGGTCACGCTGCTGGCTGGCCCAGGCCAATCGCTCGATCGTTGGGCCAAGCTTGCCGGAGCCGCCCTGGTCAGCGTGCGACAGGAGCTGCCGGACGGTCTAGGAACCTCCTGGAATCGCCAAGCCGTTATCGAAGTGCCCGCAACTGAACGCGATTTCGCGTCGGTCCTGGGCAAGCCGGGCGGCAGTTACGCCTCCATCGCGGCTGTGACCCATCGTGCCGACACCGTGGGTGACGCGATCCGCATCGTCGTCAATCCCAAGACGGGACAGCTCTCCTCAGGCGCGGTGCAGTCAGTGCTGGAGCACGAGATGGTCCATGTCGCGACCCGCTCACCGGATTCGCCCACGCCGACCTGGGCAGAGGAAGGCCTCGCCGAGTGGGTTTCGATGCAAGCCCATCCGGGCCAGAGGAGCGAGGGCACCGATGAAGTGCTCGCCGGCATACGCAGCGACGGCGCGCCCCACTCCTTTCCCTCTGACCAGCGGTTCGAGGTCGGCGCCCGCAATCTCCAACTGGCCTACGCGGAGGCCTGGCTCGCGTGCCGCTTCATTGCCGACCAGTATTCCGATGCCCAGCTGGGTCAGTTTTATGCCGAGCTGGCCCGTGGAGATTCGGTGGACGAGGCGAGCCGGTCCACTCTCCACCTCAGCGAGGCCGAGCTGACCGCCGGCTGGCGGGCGTATCTTGTCCGCTTGGCGCAGTACTAGTGCCATCGACCTTGATCATTACCAATGACTTCCCGCCGCGGGTCGGTGGCATCGAGTCCTTCGTCAGCGAGGTCTGTGAACTGCTGGACCACGACGTCGTCGTGTACGCCTCAGGCCCCGCTGGGGCCGCAGCCTCGGATCGCGATCGGCTTTTTTCGGTAGTCCGCGATGGGCCGCTGCTGTTGCCTACCCCACGAGTTGCGGCTCGCGCAACGGCCCTGCTCCGTGCTGTCGGGGCGACTCGAGTGATCTTCGGCGCGGCGGCTCCGCTCGGTTTGCTGGCTCCGTCATTGCGGCGTGCCGGTGCCCGCCGGATCCTCGGTCTCACTCATGGCCACGAAACCTGGTGGGCGCAGCTGCCCGCAGCGCGCCAGATGCTGCGCCGGATTGGCGACAGCTGTGATCACCTCACAACGATCTCCGGCTATACCGAACGCCGCATTGCCAGCGCTCTCAGCCAAAGCGCGCGCCGGCGCTTGCTCCGGCTGGCACCACCGGTCGACATCGAACGCTTTCGACCGCTCGACGGACCTGCGGTGCATAGCGTCGCGCGTTGCATCGCGGTCGCCCGTCTAATTCCCCAGAAGGGTGTGACCACGCTGCTACGCGCCTGGCGGACGGTGATCGATCGGGCCGCACGGAGTGGCGTTGCGCGCGAGCTGATCATCGTCGGGGACGGTCCGTTGCGCGCCCGGCTGGAACGAACCATCCATGATCTTGAGCTGTCAGATTGCGCACGCATCTTGGGTGCCGTGCAGCGTGCCGGTGTGATCCGTGAGCTGCAGCAATCCAGCGTCTTCGCGCTGCCCGTCCGCACCCAATGGGCCGGACTTAATCCGGAAGGGCTTGGCCTGGCGGCACTTGAGGCGGCGGCCTGCGGATTGCCCGTCATCGTCGGTGACTCAGGCGGCGCGCCCGAGACGGTATTGGATGGCGATACCGGCTTCGTCGTGCCGTCACATGATCATGGTCGGTTGGCGGACCGGCTCAGCCTGCTGCTGGACAATCCTCGCCTGGCGCACGATATGGGGGTCCGCGGCCGCCGCCACGTACGCGCGCAGTTCAGCACCGAGTCGGCTCGAGCGAGGCTACGCGACGTGCTCGACCTTTGATGCCGCGGATCGCGCGCCGTTGAGCTACGACGAGAAGGCGGATTCTCGATGTTCGCGCCGCCGATCTGCAGGAGGAGATGGCGGAACAACGCTTTTCCGTTCCGTCAGCTCCGACGAAGACGGCGCCAACCCAGCGAACATCGCGGCGAGCGGCAGCGAGCAGTTAAACACAGCGCGAGCAATCAAACCCCGGATCGCGCGCCGCCGTGCTGAGGAGGAGGGAGGGGACGCGCATTTTGTCCACGAGCGACGACGAAGAAGGCGGACTCCAAAGCGCGATCCGCAGCGAGCGGAGCGAGCAATCCAACGCAGCCCGCGCGTACGCTATGGCTCGTGGCGGATCAGACCAGCGCCAGTATCGACATCGCAGCAAAGCCCGATGCGGTCATGGCGGTCATCGCCGACTTCGAGCACTACCCGGATTGGGTCGACTCGATGAAGAGCGCCGAGGTCTTGACCTCGGTTGCAGGCAAGGCCAAGACGGTCCGCATGGTGCTCGACCACACGCTGGTGAAGGACAACTACGTCTTGGCATACGAGTGGAAGCCGCAGGCCGTCAGCTGGCAACTCATCGAGGGAAATCTCCTCAAGGGCATGGACGGTTCCTACGTGCTCAAGGCCAACGGCGCCAAAACAACGGTGACCTACACGCTGGCCGTTGATATCAACATGCCCATGATCGGGATGTTCAAGCGCAAGGCGGAGAAGACGATCATCGACAGCGCACTCAAGGGCCTCAAGAAGAGGGTTGAAGGCTGACCACTCTGGGGACGACGACGCGTCGCAGCATGGCCAGGATTGCACCGCTGCTGAGCATCGGCGTCGACATCGGCGGCACGAAGGTGGCTGCTGGCGTCGTCGATGAGGAGGGTGCAATCCTCGATCGTTGGCAGGAACCGACGCCGTCGCACAGCCCGCAGGCGGTCGAGGATGCGATCGTCCATGCTGTCGAGCACTTGCGTAAACGGCACCGGGTCGAGGCGGTGGGCATCGGTGCGGCGGGCTGGGTGGACAACGATCAAGCTGTGGTCCGGTTCTCCCCCCATCTGGCCTGGCGGTCCGAGCCGATCAAGGAGCGGCTCACCGGGCGGATTGACATACCGCTGATCGTGGACAACGACGCGAACGCTGCTGCCTGGGCGGAATACCGCTATGGCGCCGGTCGGGGCTCGTCGGTGATGGTGTGCATCACGCTCGGCACCGGCATCGGTGGCGGCTTGGTGATCGGGGGCAAGCTCTTCCGCGGCTCGTACGGGATGGCCGGAGAATGGGGACACATGATTTCAGTGCCAGGTGGTCACTGGTGCGAGTGTGGAAACCGCGGCTGCTGGGAGCAGTACGCCTCAGGGAACGCATTGGTCCGGGACGCCCGGGCGCTGGCGCGTACTAATTCACCGACGGCCTACCGGCTCCTCGAGATCGTCGGTAGCGATCCCGACAAGATCACTGGGCCTGATGTGACCGCTGCGGCCATTCAAGGCGAACCCACCTCGGTAGAGCTGCTGGCCGATGTTGGGACTTGGCTCGGCCGGGGAATCGCCAACATCGCCGCGGCCGTGGATCCTGAGGTAGTCGTCATCGGTGGCGGAGTGAGCGCTGCAGGCGATTTGCTTTTGGTGCCCGCACAGCGGGCCTTCAGCCGAACGTTGACCGGGCGAGGCTTCCGGGAGGAGGCCAGGTTGGTGCTCGCCCGCTTCCGCAACGACGCTGGACTGATTGGTGCCGCCGATCTGGCACGGCACGCCATGATCGAGCCGCCCGAGTCGGCGCAGTTTGGCTTCTGGCCGCGCCGCCGCAAGCGGAGGGTGCGGAAGTCACGGCCACGCCGAGAGTCATTGCGAACCCGGGCTTCGTCGTGAGGGTTTTTGCGACCCTGTGTTTTCTGCGACGCTCCGCGTCGCGCGGATCGCGCTGATGATCCGCTGCCGTCGTTCTCGCTCGGAGACGGAAGAGCGTGTCTCCTCCCTCGGCCTCCGATCAGCGGCGCGCGATCCTAGAGCACTGCTCCATCCCCGGCGTCCGGTGGTCGATCGCGAGGCAGCCGGGTCATCAAGATGCCGAATCCGCCAACGAAACTCCCGACGGCAATCCAGCCCGTCCACGGCGGGAAGCGCAAGCCGAAGGTCGCTGCCAGGACGATGATGATCGCGTACCCAATGCCGATCCAGCCAAGTAGGGCCGGCACACCAGGTCGCCCGAGCGGCGGCAGCGGCTCTGGGACGTAGCGGTCCTGGGACGGTTCGCCGGACGTTGCTGGAGCGTCGGCCGGCGCTTCGTTGAAGCCGAACAGCGGGTGATCGATGGCCCAGTTCGGTGCGTCTGCCGTATCAGAAATTGACGTTACGGGCTCGGTGGGCGGCTCGTTGGTGAACGGATCGGGCGGGTCGGCGGTCAGGTGATATCCCGCGACCAGCTCGGCAAAGGCACGGTCGATCGCGTCCCGGTCGTCCTCACTCGGCAGTACCATCGGCCTCCTTCGTGAGTCGTCGGAAGAACGCAATGCTTCCGTCGAAGATATCCTCCGCTTCGTAGTCCAGGGTGGCTACATGGTAGCTGCGCTGCAGCTCGACATATGTCTGATCGCTGGATCGTACGCCGGCCTTGATCAACCGTACAGAGGAAGGGTCGGCTACATGATCATTGATTGCTCGGTAGACGAGCAGCGGCTGGTCAACATGGTGAAGATTTCGTCGCACATCAGCCCACAGGAAGGTCTGGGAATACAACGCACGCAGTGGCAGCCGGTTGTACCCCCACTCGTCCTGACCAGGCTTGGCAATGTCGTTAGCGATCCCCCCGAGCGAGGGGAGCAGCCTCAAGGCCGGCAGTGCCCGCATCCGCGGATCGCTGATGTTGATCACTGGATTGACCAGGGTCAGGCCGGACACGCCGGCGCCATGCTGCTCGGCCAGCCGAAGACACAACGCACCACCCATCGACAGTCCAGCGAGGAAAACCTGCTCGCATCGGGCTCGCAGCGTCTCGAAGGCCTCGTTCACGCAGGCGTACCAGTCGGTCCATGCCGTCTGGTTGCACTCCTGCCAGCTCGTGCCGTGGCCCGGCAGCCGCGGCAGCAAGACCTGGAAGCCTGCAGCCTCGAGGTGCTGCGCCCACCCGATCATGGACTTCGTCGAGCCTGTGAACCCGTGGCACAACAGCACTCCAGTGGGCCCGCTGCCGCCCGCGTACGGCTGCGCATCTGGGTGTATCGAGGCCGCTATAACTGGCCTCGATGACCTGATACGCCGCCGCCGTCGGCTGCTCGAGCTCACGGTCGGCCGCGCGGAGGAAGCCACGAGCGAATGGTGGCACGCCTGCTGGCATAGCGAAACCGCACTAGGGTTTGTTCCGCCCTACGATGGGATGAAAAGGCGGAGGTCGGTTTGCTCTACTGGGTCTTCAAATGGGTGGCGTTTGCCCCTTTGTGCCGGTTGCTCTTCAGGCCCTCGATCAGCGGAGCTGACAACATCCCGGAGTCCGGTCCAGCAATTCTGGTCAGCAATCACATCTCCGCAGGTGACACGTTCCTGCTGCCGGCCATGATCAAGCGGCGGCTTACCTTTCCGGCCAAGATCGAGCTGTTCCATGGTCGAGGTCTCCGCGGCCGGCTTCTGACCTGGTTCCTCAAGAGCGTCGGTCAGCTTCCAATGGACCGCTCCGGTGGGCGGGCCAGCGCAAGCAGCATGGACGGAGTGTTGGGCATACTCCGCAGAGGTGATCTGCTCGGCATCTACCCAGAAGGCACCCGGTCCCCAGACGGCCGCCTCTATAAGGGCAAGACCGGCGTGGCCCGGCTCGTACTGCAGGCGGGGGTGCCTGTGATACCGGTCGGCATGATCGACACCCAGTTGGTTCCGTCTCGGTTCTTCAAGATCCCGACGATGCGACGCCCAAAGATCCGGATCGGCAAGCCCTTGGACTTCAGCGCTTACGCCGAGGCCAGCAAGGACCGGGACGTCTTGCGGTGGATCACTGACGAGATCATGAACGCGGTGATGGAACTCTCGGGCCAGGACTACGTAGATGTCTACGGCACTTCGGCCAAGGCGGACCGGGATGCGGGCAAAGGCCTCCCGGCCAGCGCCGATCATCGTCCGGGAGTAGGCCGCACTACGCCGCCCGTCCCGATCCGATCCACCCAGCTGAAGATTCCGCCAGTTTCGGATGTGAACGCGTGACCGAGCAGCGAGAAAACTCGCCACCAGCTGGGAGCGAAACGATCTCAGAGACCAGAAGCGAGGCGCCCCGACGCCGCGTGCCCCGCCGACAACCAGCCGCGAGCGATGATCTGGTTTCGGTGGACCGCCACGGTAACGTCACGGTCGAATCCGGTTCTGGCGCGGGCAGAGCGATCTATTGGGCGTTGAAGAACGTGCTGCTCGGCCCGGCAATCACCAGAGTCTTCCGGCCGATCCAGGAGGGCATTGGGAACGTCCCCGATCATGGTTCAGCGATTATCGCCAGCAATCACCTTTCCTTCGCCGACTGGCTGTTCATGCCGATTGCGTTGGATCGCCGGATCACTTTCGTCGCCAAATCTGACTACTTCACTCGGGCTGGCATCAAGGGCTGGGCGCAAAAGCGGTTCTTCGCCGGCACGGGCCAGGTGCCGATTGACCGCAGTGGTGGACGGGCAAGTGAGGGCGCTCTTCGGGCCGGGCTGAAGGTGCTGCAGCGCGGTGAGTTGTTCGGCATCTATCCGGAGGGAACGCGCAGTCACGATGGCCGCCTCTACAAGGGGCGGACGGGTGTCGCTCGGCTGGCGCTGCTGTCGGGGGCGCCGGTGATTCCTGCGGCGATCATTGGCACCGATATCATCGCCCCGCCGGGGAAGATCCTTACCAAGATCGTCAGTCCGACAGTGAAGTTCGGACGGCCACTGGATTTCTCCCGCTACGAGGGGATGAGCGAGGACCGGTTCATTCTGCGCTCGATCACTGACGAGATCATGTACGCGATCATGGAGCTGTCCGGCCAGGAGTATGTGGACATGTACGCGCCGGCGGCGAAGGAGGCCGCGGCGCGGGAGGCAAAGGCCCAGGAGATCGACGAAGTTTCCCCTCAGGCCTGAACCGAATCCCGTCGGCTGTCGGCAAATGTGAGACGTCCGGAATTGCTCCAGCCACGAGATTGCTGAGCCGAGTTCGCTTGCAGGCGCTACCGATCGCGGATGAGTCGGGCGACCAGCGCTTCGGGCTGACTGAGGGCAAGCAGATGACCGCCCGGAAGTTGTTCCAGCTCCAGCCCCAGCCGCTCATCGGCGACCCGAGATTGGAACTCATAAGGGAAAAACCGGTCATCACGGCCAGCCAAGACGGTGGTCGGCACGTCTGGCCAGCGGGTCAGCGGAAAGCGGGTCTGGAACAGCGAGTCCGCTGGCTCCTCGTCGGGGGATGACATCAGGAGCGCAAGGATCTCAGGTGACAAGTCATGAAGGAAATGGGTCTGCGCATCGAAACCTGCATCGGGATCGCGACCCTCACGTAGGTCGTTACTCCGCATGGCTTCGGCCTGGCCGGTATTGCCCCACCATTCGCCTGCCGTCTCCCCGGGCGCTGGGATCATGGCGTTCAGCAGCACGAGTTCGGAGACCGGCAGCCGATCGCAGGTCAATGGTGCGCTGAAGGCACCCATCGACTGAGCGAGGAGGATCACTTCGTCGGGCGTGCCCGCGGCGGCGACGATGGCGTCGGCATGATCGGCGAAGGTCGCACCGGACCAGTTGGGCAGGGGCACTGCAACACTGCGGAAGCCGGCCTTGTGGATGAGCGGCTTCACAAGCTGCCAATACCCGGCGTTGCCGCCTGCGCCGGGAACCAGGACGAAGCTGCGTCGATGCATGCGTGTAATTCTGCGGTGGGCGTCCAGCGGCCGGTAACTCGGCTGCCCCGCTGAGCGCCAGCGTCTACAGTGTCTGCGTGTCTCTGACGAGTCAGGTCCCGACGCTGAATGCACTGCATGCGCTGAATCCGCTGCAGCAGCCGGCCTACTCTTCACCCCACGCGCTTGCTCACGCCGTCGGCAAGCTTCGTACTCTTCCACCGCTCGTATTTGCAGCCGAATGCGACAAGTTGCGGGCCAAGATGGCCAGCGTGGCGGCCGGTGAGGCATTCATGCTGCAGGGCGGTGATTGTGCCGAGACCTTCGCGGACGTCACGGCTGCGAACATCCAGGGCAAGCTTCGGACCTTGCTTTCTATGGCTGTAGTGCTGACCTACGCCGCCCAGGTGCCGATCGTGAAGGTCGGCCGGATGGCAGGCCAGTTCGCCAAGCCGCGGAGCTCGGCCACGGAGACCCGCGAGGGCGTCACACTGCCGGCTTATCGCGGCGATGCTGTGAACGGCTTCGATTTCACGGCCGAGGCTCGCGAGCCGGACCCTCAGCGGCTGCTGGAGGTCTACCACGCCTCGTCGGCGACGCTGAACCTCACGCGAGCCTTCGTCACAGGCGGATTCGCCCACCTCCGCAGCGTGCACAGCTGGAACGCCGACTTCGTCAAGAACTCCGCAGCTGGTGTGCAGTACCAGAACCTTGCAAACGAGATCGATCGGGCGCTCGCCTTCATGGTCGCCTGCGGCATTGACGACGACGTCTTCCGAACCGTTGACTTCTACTCCAGCCACGAGGCGCTGATCTTGGAGTACGAGCATGCGCTCACCCGGATCGATTCCCGGACCGGGCAGCCTTACGGCACCTCTGGGCACTTCTTGTGGATTGGCGAGCGCACCCGGCAGCTTCACGGGGCACATGTTGAGCTCCTTCGGCACGTTCGCAACCCGCTCGGAGTGAAGCTAGGCCCAACGAGCACGGCCGATAGCGCGTTGGAGCTGGCTGATCGCCTCGATCCTGATCATGAACCGGGACGGATCACGTTCATCACCCGGATGGGCGCGGGGAAGGTACGCGATGTGCTGCCGGACATCGTGGCCAAGGCGACGGCCAGCGGTCGGCAGGTGGCCTGGGTATGCGACCCGATGCACGGCAATACCTTCGAGGCTCGTAACGGCTACAAGACTCGGGCATTCTCCGACGTCATGGCCGAGCTCAATGGCTTCTTTGACGTGCATGAGGAGCTCGGCACGTGGCCGGGTGGGGTACACGTCGAACTCACCGGCGATGACGTGACTGAGTGCGTCGGTGGCGGCGACGACTTAGTCGAGGCCGACCTGGTGAGCCGGTACGAGACGCTGTGTGACCCGCGACTGAACCGCAACCAATCGCTCGAGCTGGCGTTTTTGGTCGCGGAACGGCTGACCCGGGGTGGCATCAAGAGGACGAACCCGGTCCAGGCGTACGTGCCACTCACATTTTGAGTTCCGCTCACCCGATACCCTCCCTCCATGGCCCGCCCACCGATAGCGCCGTTCCCCGATGACGCGTTCTCTCGAGTGCTCTGCGCTGTGGCCCACCCCGACGACGTTGAGTACGGGACGTCATCGGCAGTCGCGGCCTGGACGTCGAAAGGAATCGAGGTCGCCTATCTGCTGTTGACCCGCGGCGAAGCCGGCATCGACACGATGGACCCGAAGGCCACAGCTGAGTTGCGGGTACGCGAGCAGATCAAAGGATCGCATGAGGTCGGCGTCACTCGTGTGGAGTTCCTGCAGTATCCGGACGGAGTGCTCCAGTACAGCTTTCGATGCGCCGTGATATCGCGCGGGCGATCCGGTCGTTCCGGCCCGACGCGCTGGTGGTGAGTCCTTGGGACGTGGAGTTCGCCATCGGCTTGAATCAGGCAGATCACCGAGTCGCC
>DATLPF010000141.1:0-3652 GCA_035535875.1 Propionibacteriaceae bacterium | reverse complement strand
GAGTGAGGACAGCACACCGTACGGTGACGTGCGAAAGACAATCGTCTTGGCGTAGTAGGCGTAGGTCACCGGCAGGATCTGTGGTCCAGCAGGTGCATTCAAACCCACTCGGCCGGCCTTGTGCTCAGCAAGGAGCTTCTCGCACTCAGCCAGTGTCAGCTCCGCGAAGTGCCCTGTAGATCCCTCAACTCCGGTCACCTAACATATCTTGCTCTTCAGGCCGCCCGACGGGAAACACCTGGTCCCTGATCGCTACACCAACCTCGAGTGAGGGTTCGCGGCGCGGTGACTTCGAGCAACGTGGCTTGCCCATCATCACGCGCCGTGTTGACCTCAGGCGCGCGGCGGTCCGACAAGGAGGCCGGCGCGACGATGAGCGGCCAATGTGCGTGGTTCATGACCGACCTCGCCACCGAGCCCGACCAGGGCGCGATTCACTTGGGCGGAACGCCGGCGGAGAGCATCACCGAGGCGGCCGAGTGCCGCAGTGGGTGCAAGCCCGACCGAGCTTGGAAGCCAGGCGCGAATCGCGGCAGCCTCGAGCGCACGCAACGCATTGCTTGGGTCGCAGCGCTCGCTCAGCTCGGTCGTGAACACATACGTCGTCCGGTGCCAGGCAGAGCCTGCCCTCCGCCGATCCGCCGCCTGCCAAGTGCGTACCTCACGTAACACTCGCTCAGTGGGGGAGAGAGGCATTCGCCGGTGGGACAGGTGGCATCCGGTCTTGCGGAAGGCAACTTGAGCGGGCTGCGTCGCAGGACCTGTGGAAGGCTGTAGGAGTACGGGATCGAAGAATGGGCAGTCGCTAAGGAACACGAGAAGCCAATGAGGCGCACCCACCTGAGCTCGCCGATCGAGCGGGCCAGCCCGAACGACGTGGTGACCCTGGCCACCGACCGTGGTCCGGCGCCGATGAATATTGGGGCCGTCCTCATCATTGACGCGGCATCTGATCTCGACTTCTCGACCGTCAGGTCGATCCTCGAAGGCCGTCTTCCACGAGTGCCGCGGCTCCGACAGCGGCTCTTGAAGATGCCGCTCGGCTGCGGAAGACCGATATGGGTGGACCAGGCAGACTTCGACCTTGGGCGTCACCTGTCCCAAACCGTGCTGCCCAGCTCACCGGGTGCATTGGTGGATCCTGACGAGGCCAGCGACCAGCGTGTCCTGGAAATCGCCGCCGACCTGGTCTGTACGCCTTTGCCCCGTCACCAGCCGCTCTGGGCCGCCCGCTGGGTGACCGATCTAGCCCATGACCGTGCGGCGCTGATCCTAGTCATGCACCACTCGATGACGGACGGCGTCGCCGGACTTGCCGTCCTCGCGGCCCTCGGGGACGACGGCACAATCCCTGTCATCGACCCCTTCCCACAACCGCCGCCCCCGCTGCGGTCCGTGGCCGCAGCTGCCTGGCGGGACCGGGCGGCCGCGCTCACTACTATCCCGAGCCGACTCCGCCGTGGGCGCGAAGGCCTCCGCGAACTCGGGATCCGGGCCAGGCGACCGAAGTTGGCCGCACGTACCTCACTCAACCGGCCCACCGGTCCGCGACGCCGGCTGACCACAGTCGAACTGCCGCTGATGCCACTGCTCGAGGTCGCTCATCGCCGACGCTGCACGCTCAATGACCTCGTCCTCGTGGCGGTAACGGGCGCGTTGGCCGCTATCTTGCGCCTGCGCGGGGAGGAGCCCAGCGAACTCGTGGTGTCGGTGCCGATCTCGGCTCGGCGTGCGGCCACCACCGATCAGCTCGGCAACCAGACAGGTGTCGTCCCGTTGGCGATTCCGACACTCTCTCACCAGGACGCGCGGCTGCACCGCATCACCGCAATGTCCCACTCCCGCACTGGCGTGACGCGAGGCATGTCCGCGGGACCGATGGGCCTTGTCTTCCGGGCAATGGGAGCTCTCGGCATCTTTCAGGTCTTTATCGACCACCAGCGCCTGGTGCACACGTTCGTGACGAACGTCCGCGGGCCTCAGACACCCGTCCACTTCGCCGGGCACCCGATCACGACAGTGATCCCGTTGGCTATCACTCCGGGCAACATCGGGGTGTGCTTTGACATCCTCTCGTACGCGGGCGGGCTGGTTGTGACGGTGGTCGCCGACCTGGCCATCGTGCCCGAGCAAGACCTACTGACGAGCGTGCTGGCTGAGGAACTCGCCCAGCTACTCGCTGTGAACAGGGCCTTCTAAGCCGCATCCAGTCGGGCGGACAGGCGGACATCACCTCCATTGTCTGGCCTGGTCATTCTCTGTGCCGCTGCGTCTGAGTGGCCACCCCCGGAGACGGAGCCGGCTCAGGCGAGGATCCGGTTGCGGAGGTTGTCAGCGACGCGGGCGACGTCAGAGCAGACGACGACGGCCTTGTGGTGCTGCAGGGCGAGTCCGAGGACGGCGGTGTAGCCGGTGGTCTGGCCGTTGCGCCAGGCGATGATCTGGCCACTGTGTGTCGTAGCGGGAGATCTGCCAGAACTCCCCGATGCTGGCGCCCGGGCGGGTGAGTCGTGGCCTGGGGGTGAGCGCCGCCGGCGACCCCAACCGCCGCGGGTCTAAATGCTGGTGCTGGTCATCCCCAGCCGCTCGAACAGTCGGGTGCGCATCAGGTCGGCGTAGCTCAGACGGGCGGCGGCCGCTGCGGCCTAACCGGCAAACGGCGGTCCCGAGGGTTGAATACACATAGGACCCGCGGGTGGCCAAGGTTCCGGCTTCGGCCTGCTTTATGACCTGGTCCGTGCTGTCGGTCACCCAGTTCCTGCCAACCGGTGCGGACCATCGGCCCGGCGAGTGGTGGCGGTCCCGACCTGGACGTAGCCGGCGCGGTGGGTGACCAGTTCGCGCAGCGTAACTTCGCGGGCGGGAAAGCCGACAAGCTGCGGCAGGTAGGTGGAAATGGGGAAGTCAAGATCAAGTTCCCTGCGGTTGACCGAGTCCGCAATGACCAGCCCGGTCAACGCTTTGGTTATCGACCCGATTTCCATCGTCGTGGTGGCAGCGCCGAGCAGCAGCAACGGGATCAGTCCGAGGGTAGGCGCCAGAAAAATGAATGTCCGATCGAGACATTGGTCCATCACGACCTGCACCTTTTCGGTGTAAGCGATTTGGCTATCGCCCGGCCGTGTGACGAGCACAAGGGCTATCCGTGCGGGCCCGAATGCTCATCTTCGGCGCGCTGCTTGATTGTTTGGAGCATCTTTCGCTCCATCAGGAAGTGGACGGGTTCGAGGGCAGGAAACAGCAGGTCGAACCAAGATGGCCGGGGTTTGGCACGGACCCGGACGAGAAGTCGGCAGCCGATCTCAGTCGGCTCAAGCACAAAGGCCCAGGTCCAGTCCAGGACGGCCCGTGAACCCTCGGTCGCGGCTGCTGCCGTTATGAGGTCCATGCGGTAGTGAAGGACGAGGCTTCGCGATGGTTCCAGACCGGCCACGGTCAGGCCCCCGGCCTCGCTGAGCCAGACCTTGTCACCAACGGCGAGCTTCTGTAGCTCAGGAACAATGCGTTGGGCGCTGCCTCCTTCGGCGAAGTCACCCGCCCCCATGGCACGCTCGAGCCGGTCATAGCTGTACCAGCCGCCCCGGCGGTAGCCCATCTGCACCAGCCACGGCCATACATCGGCAGGAGGACTGGCAATGGTGACGGCATGAGT
>DATLPF010000140.1:0-2720 GCA_035535875.1 Propionibacteriaceae bacterium | reverse complement strand
CAGGGGGCGGGCGCAAACTGGCGAGAAGCCCGCCGTTCCCGGGTGCGATAGCCGGTGCCATCAAGGGTCGGCTGTTGTGCGGAGGCTGCTCAGGCTTTCGGACCGAGCAGTGGAAATCCGGCCAGGATTTGCTGCAGGTGCATCATCTGACGAGGTATGAACTCGGCGATGGTGAGGGCGATGACCTCGGCCGCACCGTCGATGTCGGCGACCACGCGGCGCGCTTCCGCAGTGCTGAGCCACCGAGATCGGCGCCCAGACCCAGCTGGATCTCGTCCGCGTCGATCGTGTCGACGTCAAAGTGGATGGCCACCTTCGTGGCGCCGGTGTCGCCGAGCCAGTCGAGCAGCGGCGCGCTGCTGGACCGTAGCGTGTCAGGGCTGAATACGCGCAGACCCCACTGGTCGGCGATTGCCGGCAGCATCGGGTCGGTCCAGTCATGCATGCCGACGAGCGCGACCCGGTCGGCGGTGGTTGTGGCCGGCAGTATCTGGAGGAGTTCCTGGTCGCCGTGACCGGTGAGCGCGGAGACGACCATGGCGTGGAAGCCGGGATAGGCGGTCTCACCGGTGCCCATGTCGGGGTGGGAGTCGATCCAGAGGATCGCCAGATCATCGCCGTGCTTGTGGATCAGGTACGAGAACGGCGCCATGCTTACCGAGCACTCGCCGCCAACCGTGGTGATGCGGGCAGGTTCGTGTTCGGAGATGATCGCCAGCGCGCTGCGCAGCTGCTGAACCACAACGGCCTTCGCCTCGATGCCGTCCCGCTCCTCGAGCCCAATATCGCCCATCTCGAGGCACGACAGCGGTCGGGCCAGCGTGCTCAGGCAGCACCGCTTGGAGCACCTTCGTGCCAACCGAATAGCCGCGCCGAGCGACATCGAAGGGAAACTCAGGAGCCAGCGAGCGAACGCTCCCGGTACCAGCGCCCTGCCACTGCGGCCACACCAAACGCAGGTGTGGGCCAGCGCTGATCGGATCTACTTGGTTCAAGCGTCCCTCCTGTCGCGATGACAATGGCACCGTAGCGGGACCTGCCTGCGGGCGATCGGAGTGGAGGACTTGACCGGCATGATCGTCGATCATCAACTTGAATGTCCTTCCCCCCGAGAACCCCACCTAGATATGGAGAACGTATAGATCAGCACTAACAATTCTGCTGAGCCACAGACGGGAGTGAGCTGGTCCGAGCAGCGGCGACGAGGCTTCGACAGGATCAACCCTCAGTCCACTGCGTCGCCCGGGGCCGTTTCCGACAGGGTTTGACAGGCTCAACCCATATTTCGCACTTGTCTCACGCAAAGACAATGCCGGCAATCCGAGCAGAAGTCTCGAAGTTCTCGGTTAACAGGTTCTTGGTCACGGCCAGCGACGTACGAATTGCCCTATCGGCGCCAGCCCAACCGCCTCCCACGCCGCCCATCCCAAACATGGTTTCCGACTGATCTAAACCAGAAGGTCCAGCGATCGCATAGCCGAGACCCCACCGGGCTTCGTTTCCAAAAACTTCGTCGTGACCTTCGACCGACACAGCAGTTGCCTCGGCCAGCCGCTCCGGGCTGATCAGCCGGACACCGTCAACCTCACCGATGAGCGCCGCGTACATCTTCGCGATCGCCCGCGCCGAGGTCTTCCCGCCCGCAGGAATGTCCGCACCGATCACTTCCGGGTTGTTGCCGAACTCGGCCGTTGGGAACAACGACATGGGCGCGGCGCGAAACATCGGCAGGTCCTCCGGTATCTGCATCACCGACCAATCGACCTCACTCGGCGCATCGACCAGCGTCGCCAAAGACCCTCGCTTACGCACCGGCATGCCGAAGAAGATCTCGTCGGCGAAGCCCAGAGGCGCAGCGAGCCGGTCATGCAGCACCTCGGCGAGCGGCAGGCCAGTGCTGCGGCGGACGATCTCGCCCGCCAGATATCCGAATGTGTAGGCGTGATAGCCAGTCTTAGTGCCTGGCTCCCACCACAATTCGGCGTCCTCGAGCGCGCGGGTCATGGTCTGCCAGGTCGAAACGTCTGAAATTGTCGAAGTGAGGGGAATTCCCGGCACACCGGCGGTGTGAGTCAGTACGTGCCGTACGGTGACGCCCTCCTTGCCGTGGGCACCGAACTCTGGCCACAGCTCCACGACGGGCGTGTCGTATCCGAAGGCGCCCCGATCGACCTCCTGATGGACCAGGGTCGACATCACTCCCTTGCCAATGGAGAAGTTGTAGAAGACCGTGCCCGGCGTGACGGGCGATCCGTCCGGAGCGACAACACCGGCCACTGCATCGACCACCTTGACGCCATCTCGGTACGCCACAGCCTGAATACCCAACTCCGCTCCACTTGCTACCAGCTCCTCCAGAGTCTCCTGAACCTGCTCTTGGACATCGCTCATGGAATTACTCCTCATTGGTATTCACCCTTTCAGACCACGACCGGTGCGTGAATTCATCGGCCGCTTGTCCGCGTGCTTCCACTCATGTGCGACATGTCGACAGATCGCAGGGTAAGGACCACTGACAAGGCAATATGAGGCAGCGGTGCGACGCCGCTGCCAGGCGGTCTACGCAGACTACAAGCCGTGCGTCAGCTCACTCCGCACGAGGCATGAGCCGCGGGAGTCAGGTGAAGCTCTGGCGCCCTGTCCCTCGAGGAACCTTCAGCGAAGATCATCGCCCAACTAGCGCAGTCCGCTGGTGCTTAACGGTCGGTGATTAACTCAGC
>DATLPF010000139.1:0-33645 GCA_035535875.1 Propionibacteriaceae bacterium | reverse complement strand
GCGGATCAGCGCGCCGATCCACTCCCGATACGGATTGCGCGTCTCGCCGACCGACTCAATGGGCACGTTATGCAGCAGATTGACCAGGACGGCACGTTCAGCCGTGAACACACGCAAATAGGGGAGGAAGGACAGCCAGGCGTTCCCGACCAGGCTCGGGGTGAGCTGAAAGCCATAGCGTTCCATCAGCCACACGCCCAAGATCGAATAGTCGATGTCGTCGTCACGAGCCGAACCCTGGACCCGGCCACGAGTTGTTTCCGGCCAGCTTTCGCGCAGCCGGAAACCGCTGGGCATGGGATCGAGGGCAGGGATGTAATCCCGCAACGGATAGGCGTCCGCAAGCTCGAGGTACGTGCGGATTCGAGCGGGAGTCCAGAAGTCACCGTCCTCGATCGGCTTGCCCAGATTGCAGCCGGCGATCCGACCCAGCCAGCCACCAAGGATCCGGTCCGCCAGCTCCCGAGGGCGCGGTTGACGGACAGCAGTCAGCCCCGAGCGCACAGCCGGCATGGCCTCGAGGATGTCGTCGAGAGACTCCGGCTCCTCATAGGCCCAATCGGATCGGCGCTGCGTTGTGATCAGCTGCAGATACAGTGCCTCCAGCCGGTCAAGATCATCGGTAGGTGTCGCGGCAAGATCAGCTTCGATCCCGGAGATGTCGTAGCCGCTCTCCATGCGTTGCCGCAATTCGTCGTGAACAAGATCGGAAACGCTGAGCGGGTCGAACACGCCTATCCCTTTTCGGCCCCGGCAGTAAGGCCGCCGGTGAGCAGCCGCTCGGTGGCAAAGAAGATGATGATGATGGGCAGGGTGAGCACAACCGAGCCCGCCATCAGGATGGTGGTCGGGATCTCGACGCTGCCGGAGAGCTGCGACAGACCGAGTGAGACGGTCCAGCGCTCCCGCCGATCAACGAGGAATAGCAGCGCAAACAAGAACTCGTTCCAGGCGATCATGAACACGAACAGGCCGGTGGACATGATCGACGGCAGGGCCAGCTTCAAGCTGATCTGACGTAGCACCCCCATCCGACTTAGACCATCCACCAGACCGGCCTCCTCGATGGCCTCTGGCACTGTCTCGAAGTAGTTACGCAGCATGTAGATCGCCACCGGCACTGTTTGTGCGGTGTACACGATGATCAGTCCGACAAGGGAGCCGCGTAGTCCCAGTCGGGTGAACCCGACGAACAGCGGGATGGCCATCAGGATCGCCGGGAAGAGATAGGCGGCCAGGAAGACGCCACTGATGTAGCGCCGGCCGATGAACGGCAACCGGGCGATGGCGTACGCACCGGGGATCCCGATGAGCAGTGCCAACAACACTGACGAGAAGGCGACGAGTGCGCTGTTGGCCATGAAGCGGCCGAAGCCCTGTCCTCCGGAAGCCGTTGAGGACAACACGTCGACGTAGGTCTGCAGCGTGAACTCTGACGGCTTGACGATCATGGAGGCCGGGTTTTCCAGCAATGATTCGATCGGCTTCACTGACAGCAGCAGCATGTAATAGAACGGCACCAGCACGGCGATCAAGAACCCAATGATCACGACCCAGCGACCGATCCTGAAAAACCTGCTCTGTACCCGGTGTCGGGTGCCATGAGCCATCCGGCGTGGCTCGGGTGCCGCGGCGACCTGACTCGGCGGAGTGACGATGTCGGTGGTCATACCCGCTCTCCTCTCTTGCGCAGGATCAGCAGATAGAAGCCGAGCATGACGATCAGCACCAAAGCCATGATCACCGACTGTGCGGCTGCAGCGCCCACATTGCGCTGCACCGTCAGGTAGTTGTAAATCTGCACGCTTGCCACACCGGTGCCTGCGGCACCGCCGGTCAACAGGAAGATGTCGTCGAACTCGTTGAAGGTCCAGATGGTACGCAGCACGGCGAGTAGGCCGATGATCGGCATGAGTTGCGGTAGCACGATGAACCGGAATGATTGCCAGGGCGTGGCTCCGTCGACCAGCGCGGCCTCTTCAGGCTCGTCAGACATGGCCGCCAGCCGCGCCATCAGAAACAGGAACGCGAACGGAAAGTAGCGCCATCCTTCGAACACGATGGTTGTCAGCAGCGCCGTGGGTACCGGGATCTCCAGCCCGAAGAGATTCCATGTTCCGACTGCCTGGGAGAGGAAGGGGATCGGCTCATCCCAGCCAAGGACCTTCTGACCTATCACATTGACGATCCCGAACTGCGGATTGAGCATCGTGCGCCAGATGAAGGTCACCGCGACCACTGGCGCGACGTAGGGCAGCAGATAGGCGGCACGGACGAAGGTCCGACCGCGGAATGGCTGCCGTAGGGCCATTGCGGCGAGCACGCCGAGCGAGATCGCGAGTATCACCGAGCCGAAGGTGTAGGCGAAGGTGGTCAACAGGCTCGTCCAGAAGGTGCTGGAGCCCAGCACCCTCTCGTAGTTGACCAGCGTGAGTGGCTCGAAGAAGTCGGCCCGGCCAATCTGAATCAGACGCATCCGCTGAAAGGAAAGCAAGATCGACCACAGCAGTGGGAAGATCACGATCGCCAACACGACGATGAGCGTCGGCGACATCAGCCACAGACCGAGGCGTGCGTCGCGCTGGGTAAGCGTAACGCGCTTCCTCTTCGCGTCCGTTTTGGTTGGGGGTTGTTGTTTTTCGGTTACCGCTGTGGACACGGTGCTCCTCGATGTTCGTACGTCCCGGTGCGCCGGGCAGCTCTGGTGAAATTGCGTGGACCCGGGTCGGGGGTCCCGGGTCCATGCATCGGCTGCGGCGACTAGCCGCCGAGATCCTTCTGGATCTGTTCCGCGCCTTTCTGCGCTTCATTCGCGGCGTCGGCGGCGCTCGCGCCGGAGTTCAGCATCTTGGCTAAAGCCTGGGGAACCACGTACTGTCCGGCGACGGCGGATGCAAGCTCGCCCTGCCCTTGCGGGATGCCCCACCGATCGAAGTTTCCGGAACTTCCGACGATCGTGGTGAGAACTTCGGCTGGGTAGATATCTGTCAGCGGTTCCTTCTTGTCTACGCCGGCGCTGAGCTTGATCCAGCCATCGGCATATTCCTTCGGATTAGTCGAGGTGCCGGAACGAGCAGGCATCTTCCCTTCAGGAGCGATCGCCAGCCAGTCCAGGTAGCCGTCGCTCATCATGTACGTGACGAGATCCTTCGTCTTCGGGTTGGCGTCCTTGAGGATGTTCCAGGAAACGACCTCGCCCCAGGCGGCCGGGTTGGGGCCGCTCGGGCCTTGCAGATCAGTGAGAATGCCGGTGTTCTTGGCGAGCCACTGCGGATCCTGCTTGCACTGCGGACAGGTGGGCAGCGCGTCCTTGCGGAGGCCTGCGAGCTCATCGAGCAGGAAGGAGGACCAGATCACCATGGCAGCATCTCCGGCAAAGTAGGTGGCCCTGGTGGTGTCCGCGTCCTGGTTGCCAGGCACGGATGTCTTCTTGATCAGGTTGGCGTAGAAGTTGAACGTCTCCTGGCACTGCGGGCTGTTCAGCGTGATCTTGGCGCTACCGTCAACAAGCTGACATCCGTTGGCGACCGCAACATACTCAAAGGTCTGCTGGGTAAAGGCGTCCGCGGGTGCGGTTGCGGCAACGATGCCGGCTACCTTGCCCTTCTTCAGCTTTTCGGCCGCATTCTGGATGTCGGTGTAGGTCTTCGGCTCTGGTAAGCCAGCGGCCTGGAAGAGGTCCTTCCGGTAGAAGAGCAGATTGGCGAAGCCATCACTTGGCACGGCGATCGGCTCGCCATCGGCGCTGGTCAACTCCAGGGTGCGTTTGAAGAACGTGTCGGCACCCAGTCCGTCAACGACCTCCTTCGCGGCCTCGGGATCGACCAAGTCATCGGTACGCAGCTGGTTCATGCCGTTGAGGGAGAGGGCGGCAATGGCATCGGGCAGGTCGTTTGCAGCTGCCGCAGATGTGAGGACGGTGGTCAGCTGATCCTCGGCTATCGCAACCAGCTTGACCGTTGCGCCGTTCTTCTGTGCCCAGCCGTCCAAGATCTTTTGCTGAGCCGCCACCCGATCGGCTATGTCTTCGGTCGTCCAGACGGTGATGGTGTTGTCGCCTTGTGAGCCACCGCCGCCGGAGCCGCCGCCCGAGTCACCTCCACCTCCCCCGCAGCCGGCCGCGGCCAGCATGGCGGTGATCGCAACTCCTGTCAGGAAACGTGATCTGCGCAATTCAGGGTCTCCTTCACTGAACGGACCGGCTCTTGTCTGAGCGCTCGGCAATCTGCGGCAACAAAGACCGCAGTTTTGCTCATCAAATCGCCAATAAGGATCGATGACAAGACTTAAATCGAAATTTGGAGGACAAATTTCTGTAACGGCCGTACGCTGTCCACAGGCTGGCCGAGGAAAGAAGGCTTGGGTTGTTGTCAGCGCCCAACAGTGCCGGTGAGCTCTTGCAGCTGTTCCGGACTGGCGAGGTTGCCACCCGCGGCGAGCTGCAGCGCGTGACCGGCCTGGCCCGCTCGACGCTGACCTACAAGATCGACGCGCTGCTCGCGGCGGGGTACCTGGTCGAGGACGGCAGTATCGTCGATGGGCGCGGCCGGCCGTCGACGCGGCTCCGGGTCAATGATCAAGGGACGACCATCCTGGTGGCTGACCTCGGCGCGACGCACGGCCGCCTGGCGGTTGGCACTCCGGCGGGCGACGTCCTGGTGGAGTCAGTCATCGAGAGCAATATCGGCAAGGGACCGGAAGCGGCGCTCACTATGGTGACGCGGAGGCTCGACCAGCTGCTGAAGCGGTCCGGCCGTACGCGTTCCAGCCTGCGCGGTACCGCAATCGGCGTTCCGGGTCCGGTCAACTTCCACACCGGTCGGATTGCTCGCTCCATTAGCATGCCTGGTTGGGATAACTACCCGGTTCATGATCATCTAGTTGACTATTTCGGGGTGCCGGCGGTCGTCGACAACGACGCCAACCTGATGGGCCTCGGCGAGCAGCGACGGGTCTACCCGGACGCCCACCAGGTGCTGTTCGTCAAGGTCGGTACCGGCATCGGGGCGTCAGTGATCATCGACGGCGAGCTGCTGCGGGGCACGGACTCGGCTGAGGGCGACATTGGGCACGCCAAGATCACCGGAGTTGAGGAGACCTGCAGCAGTTGCGGTGCTCGTGGCTGTCTCGCCGCGATCGCTAGTGGGCGTGCCATGGTTCGGGACCTTCGTCGTCTCGGCCACGAGCCCTCCACTATGCGCGATGTCGTCCAGCTCGTACGCGCTGGGAACCCCGATGCCGTGCGGGTCATGACCGCGGCCGGTCGGGCGCTGGGCGATGTCTTGTCGACGGCCGTCAGTCTGCTCAATCCCAACGTTGTGGTGATCGGTGGGGACGTCGTGCACGCTCACGAGCAGTTCCTACTTGGCGTACGCGACACACTGCTGGCTCGCAGCCAGCCACTCGCAACCGCCCGGCTTACCATCGCACCCAGTCAGCTCGGCGACCGAGCCGGCATCATGGGAGCCGCGGCCATGGTGGCCGATGTGATCTTTGGCAGTGCTGCGGTCGACGCCGAGATCACGTGAGCCGCTCCTTAGACGTTCCCGACGCTCGCAGCTCTATCTTTGGAGCTGCTCGCGCAATCGCGCTGTGTTTGATTGCTCGCTGCCGCTCGCTGCGATGTTCGCTGGATTGCCGCCGTCTTCGTCGGAGCTGACGGAACGGAAAAGCGTTGTTCCGCCATCTCCTCCTGCAGATCGGCGGCGCAAACATCGAGAATCCGCCTACTTCGTCGTCGCTCGCAGAGGAAAGAACGCCTCCGCTCGCTCCTCCTCAGCACGGCGGCGCGCGATTTCCCGACGCTCGCAGCTCTTGCAGGCGCCAGATGTGATCACTTCGCGAGATCAACACCCGGCCCAGCGGGGCTATGTCGATGCGGAAGATCACCTCAGGTTGGGCACCAAGCGCGTGGACGGCCGCGGCTCGTGCAACCAGCGGACTTACCACGACGACGCTTCGACCTGCTGGCCATGGATGATCATCAAGCACCCGTCCCACTCGATCGATCAACTGCGCCAGGCTTTCCCCACCGTGCGGTGCGACATGAGGGTCGTGCAGCCAGGTGTCCAGTGCGCTGCTGTCCTCGAACGCAACGTCGACCAGCGTTCGCGCGGTCCATGCCCCGAAGTCGCATTCGCGCAGCTCCGCTACCGGTTCGGCCTGTCCGCCAAGACGTAGCGCCGTGGCCTGGCAGGCCTTCTCGGGCCCCCTGAGCCAGGAAGCGACCCGCCCGTTCAGTCGCCGGACCTCTCCGGTATCAGGCTCTCTGGTGTCCCCGAACACCAACGCGACCGCTGGTGCCGTCGCGGCATGGGCAACGATAAGTAGCCGCTGAGCCATCAGGAGTTGTTAGGTCGGTTGTCGCTGCTCGGCATCATTTGCCACGCAATGGTCAGACCGACCAACCGCGAGACGAACAGTGCGACATAGCCGAGGCCAGCGAGCTGCTCAATCATCACCACAGCGCGTGCTTGCCCCGTGATGGGGATGACGTCCGACAGGCCGGTGCTCGACAGATTCGTAAAGCTCAGGAACAACAACTCCATCCAGCTGCGTGGTTGATCGGGATTGACCGCCGCGATGAAGCACCCCGGCTGAGCAAGCTGCATGACCTCGAACACATAGGCGAATCCCCAGGCGACAAGGGTAAACGTAGCGCCGACGGCGTACAGCTCATCGGTGGTTACGGTGCGATCCGACAGCATGTAGACCATCAGGCTGCCCGCCGCCCAGAAGTAGAAGAGGGCGTGTAACACCGAAGACGCCGCATCCATGGCGGGGACGGGGTAAATCTCGTCAGCGATCGACAGCCCGGATGCAGCGATGGCCAGGATCACTGCGATCCAGGTGGGCCCCGGCGACTCACGGGTCGCCCAGATCGCCAGCGCGAGTACCAGTGCCCCGAACAACTCGAAGAGGAGGGCTCCGGTACCACCCTGCTCCATGAAGGGGTAGACCAGCACGCCGAGCAACTGGACCACGAGCAAGATCGCGGACGGGTGGCGAGCGATCCTTCCCGCCACGCCCCCAGTGGGCACGACTCTCACAAGCACACCTCGCCGATGGGGCCGGAGCTCCCGTCGCTCTTCATGCGCGCACCATACCCACCCGGACAGGCTTGGATTGGCACTCTGACAAGCTGTTCGCACGTTCCGACTCCTTCGTCGCTTGCGTTATGCGACAGAACCGAACACGCGGCCGCATCCGCAAGGTCCTACGGGCGTCGGAGCGAACAGCTCGTCATAGCGCACGGTTGCGTGTTGCGCGCTCGCGCTGACAACCCGGCCGCGTGACGATACAGTGCAGAGGTTCGCGGAGGACCTGGAAGTTCGGTGAGAATCCGGCACGGTCGCGCCACTGTGTGAGCTGGACCAACTGCACTGCCACGCTCGAGTCAGACCCTGCCTCCGACGAGCTCCGTCAACGCGGGTCGCAAGAACCCGGAGGAGGAATTGATGTCAGAGGTCACCCAGGCCGAGCCCGTCGCGATTGCGACTCCGCCCTTTTCTCTCGTTCAGGTGCTGCCCTGGCTGATCTTCGCGGGGATGCTGGCGCTGGTCGCCCTGTACTTCATCTCCGCTGAACAGGGCGCCGCCTCCCTGTTCTCCGGCACCGCAGTCCACGAGTGGGTCCACGACGGGCGTCACCTGCTCGGCTTCCCGTGCCACTGAGCCGGGCCGTGAGCTCCGCACGCGACTTTCTTGTCAGAGGTCTGTTCGCCGGCCTGTTCGCCGGACTTGTCGCCTTCGGCGTGGCGTCCGTGGTCGGGGAGCCTTCGGTCAATGCCGCCATCGCGATCGAGGAATCTGCCGCATCGGGCCATGATCACGCCGACGAACCCCCAGCGAGCGACGGCCCAGCTGCCACCGAGGTGCCGCGCTCACTCCAGTCGACCGCAGGCTTGTTGACTGGGACGATGGTCGCCGGTATCACGCTCGGCGGGCTGATCGGGGTGCTCACTGCGCTCGCACTCGGCCGTTTTGGTCGCCTGAGCGTCCGTGGCGTCAGCCTGTCCGTTGCGGCGATCGGCTTCGTGAGCGTCAGCCTGCTGCCCTTCGTGGCCTATCCGCCCAACCCGCCTGCGGTGGGCAATCCGGACACCATCGGCACTCGTACCGCGCTCTACTTCGTCATGCTCGCGATCTCGATCATTGCGGCGGTGACGGCCATCCTGGTAGGGCGCAGGCTCGCGGGCCGATGGGATCCCTGGTACGCGACGCTGAGCGTGATCGCGGGCTACCTGCTGGTTACCCTCACCGCAGTGGCTCTGTTGCCCAGCTACTCGGAGGTGCCGGCTGACTTCCCCGCCACGGTCCTCTACGAGTTCCGCGCTGCGAGTCTGATCACCCAGCTGACGCTCTGGGCCACGCTCGGGATCGCCCTCGGCGAGCTGCTGCACCGGCTGCAACGTCACACTGGTCTTGAAGTCACTGATCCGATCTACGCCGAGCCGCTCTGACGTGATCAGCCCACCGTCACCCGGCGCCTACGCCGAAGCCCGCCGTCGGCTGGACGCATTGGCCAAGCCGCTTGGTTCGCTGGGCCGGCTTGAGGAGTTGGCCGCATGGGTGGCGGCTTGCCAGGCGACATGCCCGCCACGTCCCTTGGACCGGGTGCGCGCGGTGATCTTGGCTGGTGATCATGGCGTCTCCGCCGACGGCGTCTCCGCCTATCCGCGCGAGGTCACGGCAGTGATGGTGCGGGCCTTCGTCGCCGGCGTCGCCGGCGCGAACTGCCTTGCTCGTCAGCACGGCGTCGCACTGCGGGTACTTGAGCTGGGTGTCGATGATGATCTTGAGGATCTTCCGGCGGAGGTTTCGGCGTACCACATCGGTTCCTCCCGCCCAATCGACCAGGCCGACGCCCTGACAGCTGATGACTGCCGGGAGGCGCTGCGCGCCGGCGAGGCGATCGCCGAGGTGGAGATCGCGGCCGGTGCCGATCTGCTGATCATCGGCGATATGGGGATCGGTAACACCACACCAGCAGCCGCCCTGGTGGGCGCCAGTTTCGGACTGCGGGCCGAGGAGGTCGTGGGCCGAGGCACCGGCGTGGACGACGATCGGCTGCGACACAAGACTCAGGTGATCGCCACAGCGCTGGGTCGGGTCGGTGGGCGTGCCGAGGATCCATTCGAGCGGCTTGCGGCGCTGGGATCGGCCGACATTGCCGCGGGCGTCGGCTTCCTCTGTGCGGCAGCGCGCAGCGGCGTACCGGTGCTCCTGGATGGAATCGTCTCGGTCGCCGAAGCAGCCGTGGCCGAGGATCTCGATCCTGGCGTGGTGGCATGGTGTGCTGCCGGCCACCGCTCCACGGAGCCGGCCCAGCAGCTGGCCCTTGACAAGCTGGGCCTGGAGCCAATTCTTGATCTTGGTCTGCGACTCGGCGAAGGCACCGGCGCGCTCACTGCGCTTCCGGTGTTACGGTCGGCCGTCCTCGCGCTACGCGAGCTGGCTCTCCTGGCCGATCTCAGCCCTGCCAGCTGAGCCGATGATGCTCGACGCGCTGCGGCTCTCAGTCGGGACGCTAACGATCGTGCCGTCCGGCGCTATCGCTGAAATCGATCGCCGCACCGCTGCCCGAGCCATGATGATCGCGCCGCTCGCCGTACTCCCGCTGGCAGTGGCCGTCGCGCTGCTGGGCTGGCTCGGCCGCACCGTAGGGCTGCCTCCTTTGGCGGTGGGCCTGCTGGTGGTCGGCGGCCTGGCCCTCGGCAGCCGCGCACTGCATCTGGACGGCCTGGCCGACACCGTCGACGGCTTCGGCTCCGGATGGAGCGCGGAACGTTCCCTGATGGTCATGCGACGCAGCGACGTCGGGCCGATGGGCGTGGTGGCACTGATCGTTGTACTGGGCCTGCAGGCCACCGCCGTCGGGCAGCTGATCCAGGGCGTGACCGGCGCGCTGCTGGTCGGCGTCGTGGTCTGCTGCTCCCGGGCGGCGCTGTGTTTGACCTGCATACGCGGCGTGCCGGCTGCCCGAGAGGATGGGCTTGGAGTCGCGGTCGCCGGCTCGGTGCCGCGATCGGCCGCCGCGGGCTGCTGGCTCGCAGTGCTGTTGATCATGAGTGTTACTGCCTGGCAGTCAGGGCTTGGCCCGGCCAGCGGTGCGCTGGCTACGGTGGCCGCCGCTCTCGGCGTTGCGGTTCTGGTCTATCGCTGCGTACGCCGGCTAGGTGGTGTCAGCGGCGACGTGATGGGCGCGGCGATCGAAATCGCGTTCACCGTCATGATCACCTCGATGATCATATGAACTCACAAGCGCAGTGGTCGACCCGCAGCCATCATGATCACCTCATCGCTGGCTGCGGCAATCTCCTGGTTGACCTGCCCCAGCAGCTCGGTGAACACCCGGCCCGAGCGATACGGCGACACCAGGCCCCAGCCGACCTCATTGGTCACAACGACCGCCAAGCCGGTACGGGCCTGCCACGCCTTGACCAGGTCATCCAGCTGATCATGAAAATCGCCTTGCCAGGTAGGCAGCGGCTCTTCCCAGGTGTCGAGCCGATCGATGACGGCGGTCAGCCAGGTGCCCAGGCAATCGATCAGAATCCCTCCAGCTACGCTGCGCAGCGCCCCGGCTACGTCGGTGGTTTCGACCGTGCTCCAGTGCGGCTGCCGCCGCACTCGATGATCGGCGATCCGGGCGGCCCATTCGGCATCGGCCGCCGGGTCGGGTACCGGCCCGGCGGCGACGTAGGTGACCTCGGCACTGTCGGACAACAGCGTCTCGGCGTAACGGGTCTTGCCGGAGCGTACGCCTCCTGTGATCAGGATGCGTCGATCAGGGCTGGTGACGTCAGGATCGATCAGTGGGGCCATCGCCCATGACTCTACCGAGGCATTGGCCGTCGGCGGTGGGGCTCGCGGTGGGATACCTCGCCGACCGAGTCTTCGGTGATCCAGAGCGTGCGCATCCTGTCGCGGCCTTCGGAGCGGCCGCCTCCTGGCTGGAGAGTCGGTGCTACTCCGATCGGCAGACTGCCGGTTTGCTGCACACGGGCGCACTGGTCGGAACCGCGATCGGGTTGGGTGCAGCGCTCGAGCGGCTGATCTCACATCGCTCGTGGGCCACCGTCATCACGACCGCGGCGGCCACCTGGGCGGTCCTTGGCGGCCGTTCACTGAGTCGTGAGGCCGCCACAGTTGCCGGGCAGCTGGCCGACGGGAGGTTGGTTGCTGCCAGAGGCCAGGTGCGTCACCTGGTGGGCCGAGATACTGCCGAATTGTCACCGGAGGAGGTGGCCAGAGCGACCGTGGAGTCGGTTGCGGAGAACGCTTCCGACGCGATCGTCGCCCCGCTGCTGTGGGGAGCAGTCGCGGGTCTGCCCGGGATGCTCGGATATCGGGCCATCAACACCTTGGACGCCATGATCGGGCACCGCTCGTCGCGCTACCGGCGGTTCGGATGGGCGGCCGCCCGGCTTGACGATCTGGCCAACTGGGTGCCGGCGCGACTGGCCGCGCTGGCGGCAGCAGCCTGGGCGCCGCTGGTCGGCGGCACCGCTGGAAACGCGATGGCCGTCGTACGCAGTGACGCCGGCCAGCACCCCAGCCCGAACGCCGGAGTCGTCGAGGCGGCGTTTGCGGGCGCGCTCGACGTCCGGCTCGGTGGACAAAACGCGTACCACGGAGCTGTCGAAGATCGCGGCCTGCTGGGCAACGGCCGGCCGGTCGCCGTCGCTGACATCGCCCGGGCTAGCCGCCTGGCAGCGGCAGTGTCGATGAGCGCGTTGGCCGTGGCGGTGCTGGTTCGCGGGCTGCGACCATGACAATCCTGATCTTGGGCGGTACCACCGAGGCCAGGGAGCTCGCAGCGGCTCTTGTCGTGGGCGGTCTTGATGTGATCTCCTCGCTCGCTGGACGGGTCAACAGTCCGAGCCTGCCAGCGGGACGCGTCCGGATTGGCGGCTTCGGTGGTGCAGATGGCCTCGCCGAGTGCCTGCGACGCCAGCAGGTCTCCGCGGTGGTTGACGCCACCCACCCGTTTGCGGCGACGATCAGCGCCAATGCGCAGCAGGCGGCGAACCGCACCAGCACACCGCTGGTTCGACTGGAGCGTCCTGGCTGGCGTGATCACCCACGCTCTGGCTCCTGGACTTGGGTGGCCGATGCCGCCGCCGCACGAGCCGCCGCGGAGGCTGCCGCAAGGCCGTTCCTCACCACAGGACGCCAGTCGCTGCCAGATTTTCGTCCCTGGGCAAATCGGGAGGTGCTCGTGCGGCTGGTCGATCAGCCCAGCACGCCTCTGCCGCAGCGCTGGATCCTGATCATGTCCCGTGGGCCGTACAGATATTCGGATGAGCATCAGATCCTCACAGAGCATGGCACCGATGTGCTCATCACCAAGGATTCTGGCGGGGCTCACACCGTGCCCAAACTCGATGCCGCTGGCGATCTCGGCATCCCGGTGGTGATCATCGCGCGGCCGCAACGGCCCCAAGTCCCTCATGTGGAGACGGTCGCCGAGGCCGTCGCCTGGTGTCGCGGCAGGAGATGATTTGCGATTCGTGGGACGATCGGTCACATGAGGTTCATTGTGAGGCTGGTGGTGAACGCCGCAGCGCTGGCAATCGCGACGTGGATCTTGAGCGGCATCACCCTCACCGGCTCGAGCACTACTCGCAAGATCATCACCTTGTTGATCGTGGCGCTGATCTTCGGCGTGCTCAATGCGATCATCAAACCGCTCTTCGCGCTCTTCACCGCACCACTCATACTGCTGACGCTGGGTCTGTTCCTGATCGTGATCAATGCCTGCATGTTGCTGCTCACCTCATGGTTGGCCGGCTTGTTCGATCTCGGCTGGGAGGTGGACGGATTCTGGACGGCCGTGCTCGGCGCCATCATCATCTCGATCGTAAGCTTCCTCCTGAACGTCTTCCTGCCGGATCCGGACAACCAGAGACGTGGCTGAGCGAACAGACTCCCGTCCCGTACGCGTCGTCTTCGTCTGCCTGGGAAACATCTGCCGTTCGCCTATAGCGGAACGGGTGGCGGAGCGTGCCGCAGCTGACGCAGGTTTGACCGGGGTCGAGTTTTCTAGCGCCGGCACGATCTCTGAGGAGTTCGACGATCCGATGGATCGTCGCGCGGCGGCCGTACTCATGGAGTACGGATACCGGCACGATGACCATCGGGCCCGCAGGATCACTGCGGCCGAGATCGAATCAGCCGACCTCGTTGTTGCCATGGAGAACGTTCACCTGCGGAGCGTTTTGGAACTTGCTCCTGATCCGAGCAAGGTACGCCTGCTCACCGACTTCGATCCTGCGGCCGTGCCGGGGTCTGGTGTGCCCGATCCCTGGTTTGGATCGGACTCCGGCTTCTACGACACTCTCACCGCAATCGAAGCGGCCATGCCCGAGCTGCTCGCTCACATCCGCGCCCTGCAAACCGCTGAGCTGCCGGAATCCAGCTAGCTAATTCGATCGCGCGTCGAAAAATTGGGGCTTTCGGCGTCAAAACCTACGGCAACTGGGTATTGATAAGTCGACAAGTCGAAGAATTCCTATGTCGAGCTTCTCACCGGTTTTTCATCGGCGCGCTGAAAAGCTCGCCAGAGGGGAAACTCGGGGAGGAACTCATGAAACCACTACGCGTGTGGCCGCTCGTCCTTGCGGCCACACTGGCCTTTGCAGGCTGCACAAGCAGTGCGAATGCGCCGTCACCCGCCAATTCGACAAGCCCAGTGGGGCTTGAATCACGGCCAGAATCCGGCCGGCCGACACAGCCGTCACTGCCAACGGGCCCGGATCCGGTCAATCTTGACCCGGCCAATTTCAGCGCCGACATCAGCAACCCTTACTGGCCGATGAAGCCGGGCACGCGATGGATCTACCGCAGCGTGGAAGCGGACGGGGTCGCTCAGGACATCGTCATCGTCGCCACCACAAGCACCAAGAAGCTGGCCAATGGCATAACAGCACGGGTGGTGCGTGATACCGCCCGGGAGAAGGGCCAGATCGTCGAGGACACGGTCGACTGGTACGCCCAAGACTCCGACGGCAACGTCTGGTACATGGGCGAGCAGACCGCCGAGTTCGAGAACGGCAAGGTCGTCAGCCGAGCCGGTTCCTGGGAAGCGGGCAAGGATGGCGCGATGCCGGGCATCATGCTGCCTGCTCAGCCGCAGGATGGCCAGAAGTACCGCCAGGAGTACAAGAAGGGTGAGGCCGAAGACAACGGCGAGGTACTTGCCACAGACCATCTGGTTGAGGTGAAGGCCGGCCGCTACAAGCAGGCGCTCGTCACCATGGACACCAGCACCATCGAGCCGGACGTGGTGGAGTACAAGTTCTACGCTCCCGGCGTTGGGCCGGTGCTGGCTCTGGACGTTTCCGGTGGCACGGCGCGCGAAGGGCTGGTCAAGGTCGCTAAGGCCGCTCCAGAGGATGGCACCGGGCCGATTGGCAAGCCGAATCCGTAATGGGGTCGGAACCCTGCGGCTATGGTTCGCGGTCGATGATCGTGAAATCCTTATGCTGTGCGGGTCCTGATCGTTGAGGACGAGCCCAAGCTCGCGAGCCTGCTGCGGAAGGGTCTGACCGCACAGGGGCTGGCTGCCGACATCGCGAGCGATGGCGACGAGGCCATGTACATGGCGACGGCCACCTCATACGACGCGATCACCCTGGACGTGATGCTTCCAGACACCGACGGATTCACGTTGTGCCGAGAGTTTCGGCGCAATGGAGTCACCACGCCAGTGCTCATGATCACCGCGCTGGACACGATCCATGATCGGGTCACCGGCCTCGACAGCGGTGCCGACGACTATCTTGCCAAGCCCTTTTCCTTTGCAGAGCTGCTGGCTCGGCTGCGGGCGCTGGTGCGCCGACCACGTGAGGTCCGGATGCCGGTGCTGACCGTCGGCGAACTCCAGCTGGATCCGGCGACCCGCACCGTGCATCGTGGGGATGTCCAGATCGAATTGACGCGTAAGGAATTCGCAATGTTGGAGGCGCTGATGCGGCGGCCGGGGGAGGCGGTATCCCGCTTCGACCTGCTCGAGTGCGCCTGGGACGACAGCTACGACAATCGGTCGAATATCGTGGACGTCTACATCGGATACCTGCGGCAGAAGGTCGACCGGCCCTTCGGCATCGACACCATCGAAACGGTGCGCGGCTTCGGCTACCGGCTTCGAACCGAGGAAACCGGATGAGCCGTTTGGCCATCCGCTGGAAGCTCACGCTAGCGTTCGCGGTCGCATTGACAGCGGTGCTGAGCGCGGCCGGCGTTTTTCTGTATGCCCAGCTCAGCTCCGACGTGGACGTCGGCATTGAACGCGACCTGCGCCTCCGTGCCGATCAGCTCAGCGGGCTACTGATCCGGTCGGGGGCTTCTGCCCTGGCTACCACTCACTCTGAGGATCTGGAGCCGGACGAGACGATCGCCCACATCCTCACCACAGATGGCGAGGTGGTGGCGTCCAGCTCGTACGCCGATGTCAGGTTGCTGACACCCGCGCAGCTGCAGATAGCAGCCATTCGGGAGTTGTTCGTCGACCGGCCGGGCGATGCGACGGTTGACGAGTCTCTCAGGGTTTTCGCCAAGCCGGTCCATGCTCGGGGCGAAACCTACATTGTGGCGGTCACCGACTCCCTGGACGAACGTGCCCAGACGCTGGCCTCGACCTTGGGTGTGGAAATAGTCGGACTCAGCGCCGCTCTTCTTGCCGCCTGCGGTGTTGGCTATTGGGTTGCCGGGCTCGCGCTGCGTCCGGTCGAGGCCTTGCGGCAGCGGGCGGCGGCGATCAGCGGAGATGATCTTGCCGATGGCGAGCGGGCACCGCTGCCGGTGTCACCGGTGGCCGACGAGATCGGCCGCCTCGGCCGCACGCTGAACGACATGCTCAGCCGAATCGGACGAGCCCAGGCCGCGCAGCGGGACGCGTTGGAGCAGCAGCGGCGGTTTCTGGCCGATGCCAGTCACCAGCTGCGCACGCCATTGGCGATCATCAAAGCCGAGGTCGAGCTCGCCCAGTCTGATGCCACCAAGGGTGATGATCTTCGCGCCACCATGGCGTCAATCGGCGAGGAGACCGACCGGCTCCGCCGACTAACCGAAGAGCTGCTGCTGCTCGCAGCTGCGGACGAACAGCGGTTGAGTCTCAACCGGGAGTCGGTGAAGGTTCGTGATCTGCTCACTGACGTGGCTGAGCGCGGCCGCGGTCGAGCCCAGCTGGAAGGGCGAACGATCTTGGTTCAGTCAGACGACAGCATGATCACCGCGGATCGGCAGCGCCTGGAGTATGCCTTGGGCAACCTGATGGACAATGCGCTGACGCATGGTGCGGGGAATGTGGAGCTGGTCGGTCAGCGCAGCGGAGACGCTATTGAGATACGGATCCGTGATCATGGCGCCGGCTTCGTCGACAGCTATCTGGCCCACCCGTTCGTCCGCTTTGCTCCGACGGCCAGCACCGGGCGGGGCACCGGTCTGGGGCTGGCCATTGTGCAGGCGATCGCTGAGGCGCACGGCGGTGTGGTCAGTCTCGGCAACGATGATGGTGCCGCGGTCACCTTGTCCCTCCCGACCGACCCCGCACGACCGGTTGCCGCACCTGATACCCGCCCGAGCGCGCCAGCATCGGCCACTGATCAAGAACGGCAGTGGTCTTCGCGTTGAAGCCATGACCGCCCCGGTACCTGATCAAGATGGTCACTGAACCGCTGCGCAGGTAGTCCAGCGCGAACTGCTGGAAGGCTTGATTTCGGTTGCGTGAAACTTTTAGCCCCGCGGCGGCAGCCATGTCATGGGAGTTGCCGCCAAGATCGGCAACGAACCGGCAGCCGCGACTCAGGTTGCGGCTCAACGAATCCGTTGCCACAAGGGCTGCCGCGTCGTCAGACGTGACGCATCCTGGGGCGTTTGCCGTGAAGGCTCGGAAATGGTCGGGGAACGGGCGGTTGTACTTGATGTCCCTCCAGCCGCTCGCGTACACCAGGATCGCGCCAGCGAGGAGGAGGCTGACCGCGATCTGTGCAGGTCTAGCTCGGACCAGGACGATCAAGCGGCCTATCGCAGCGCCCACGGTGAGGGCGACGGGACCTGCGATGAATCCCGCAAAATGGGGGAACCAGGTCGGCGTGGCGAGCAGAAACGTACTCTGCCCGAGCATCAGCAACACCGGCAACCGGGCCTCGCGGTAGGTCCAGGCCAGCGCTGCGCAGCAGAGTAGCGCAGTGACCGCAGCAACAGTCAGGGCGGTGGACGAACGGCCCACAATGCCAAGCCCCGTCATCACATCGAGCCGGTCGAGGATCGTTCTTCCGCGGCCCGCGCGCCGAAATAGCTGGTCGCGTACGATCTGGTTCCACATTGCTGTCGGTGCCGCGGCGAAAAACGGCAAACAGATCACGGTGGCAGCAACTGCGGCCCCGATCACGACTCGCAGTGCGGCACTGTATCGGCGTAGCAGCAGCAACCAGGCAAGAACGATCAGGACGGTGACCACTCCCCAGACCTTGATCGTGATCGTGAGCCCGAGCAGCGCACCCGCCGCCAAGGTCCTGCCGCGAGGCAACGAGCTGTCGTGGACGAGTGGCTGGAGGAGGAGTATGGCAATCAGGAGTGCCGTTGTTGCCGGGCACTCCAGAAGTGTCGACTTATCGGCGTAGACGGCTGGGTGGAACACGGCGTATACGAGGCCACCGAACACGGCCGCGACCATGCCCACAGGCCTAAGGATTCTCCAGATCAGCACAGCGTTCACGGCTCCCAGGACCATCCATGCCAGGCGTGCGACAGCGAAACCGTAGGAGTCGCCGATCACCTGCGCGAGGAGGGCGAACGGTGCCAGCAGCAGCGGCATTCCCGGTGGATGGAGCAGCAGGAAGTCCTGGTAAGGGAGCAGGCCGTGGATCAACCCAGTAGCTGCTGCGTAGTACACACCGTCGTCGTAGTTGCCGATGCCGAAGAGCCCGCCGCCGCGCAGCACAGGAACCAGCCGGACGATAAAGGCGATCGCAGCCACGGCGATCGCCCAGAGCCAGTACCGGCTGGCGGGTCGGTCTAGAGCAACAGTTCGGGCCCGGGGGACGGCCACGGAACCAGCATTGCCCATCAGATGCTGTGATGAAACTGAGCAACACGCTGTGGCCCGACGGATTACTCTTCGCGAATGGTGATTGAGGCGGTCCGCCCGCCATCGGTCGGGACCGCTGGCTCTGAGCCGTCTCATCGCAGGGAGAGTAGCTGGGGCATCCGGAAACGCTCAGTGCTGAGTGCGGTCGTCGTAGTCACCGTCTCCTTGTTGGTCGGTGGAGCATTCCTGCTGCTCGTGTTGCAGTCGTCGCTGATCTCCGCAGCGAGGAGCAATCTCGCCGTCCGCGCCAGCGACGTCGCCGAACTCTTGGAGGAAGAGGGGATCCAGGAAACTCAATCGACTCTCATCGAGGACCACCGCAGCGGTGAGCAGGTGCAGATCCTCGACGCTGGGGATCGGGTGGTGGCCTGGAGCAGTCGCCGGCTACGGACCGATCCACTCTCGCAGCTGAGGCCGGCGCCCGGCCGGACGGCGAGGGAGGAGCGGCCCCCGGTGCCCGTGCTCGGCGACGACGAGGTGCTGGTCAGTGCCCGTGGCATCGAGGTGCATGACCAGGCATACATCGTGCTCGTCGCGGCACCTCTCGAGGTGCAGACCGACACGCTGCGGACGGTGGGGTTGCTGCTGCTGGGAGCGGCGCCGCTGCTCGTCGCGCTCGTTGCCGCAGCGGTGTGGGTATTGGTCGGCCGGTCTCTGCAAACGGTCGAGCGGATCCGCCGACAGGTGGCGGAGATCGATGGGCGCCGGCTGCACGAACGGGTGGAGGTGCCGCCCACGGGCGACGAAATCGCGGCACTGACTGCCACCATGAACCAGATGCTCGACAGGCTCGAGCATTCCGACAACTCGCACCGGGCGTTCTTTTCCGACGCCAGCCATGAGCTTCGCAGCCCATTGTCGACGCTGGTGACGACCGCTGAAGTCGCAAGTCTGGATGCCAGCGGGAAGACCTGGCTCGACATGCAGCAGACCGTGCTCGGCGAGTCGAGCCGGATGCAGGCCTTGGTGGAAGACCTGCTTACGCTAGCGAAGGTCGACGCCGACCAGCTGCAACTCGACGTCCAGGACGTGGATCTCGAAGACGTTCTGGACGCTGAGATTCGACGGCTGCGCACGGTGTCCGATCACCAGGTGAGCGCAGAACTGCGGCCCGCGCGGGTCCGCGGTGACGAGCGGCGGCTCACGCAGGTATTCCGGAACCTGCTCGACAACGCCGCACGGCACGCGGAGTCGACGATCATGATCCGGATGGAGCAGCGGCCCGGCGAAGTGGTGGTTTCTGTTGACAATGACGGAGAGACCATCAGTTCACAAGATCGCGAGCGGGTGTTTGAGCGGTTCGCCCGACTCGATGCCAGCCGATCATCCGACGGCGGCGGGAGCGGGCTCGGCCTGGCGATCAGTCGAGAGATCATGATCGCGCACGGCGGAACAGTGGTTGCTACCGAGTCGGACGGCGTCTGCCGCTTCCTGGTGGCGCTGCCCACAACGGACTGATCGTCAAGCGGTCGTGTCGGCATCCAGCCGGTAGCCCATGCCGCGGACCGTCCGCAACGTCTGCAGGCCGTACGGAGCGTCGATTTTCTTACGCAGATAGCCGATATAGACCTCGACGACGTTCTCGCTGCCCTCGTACGCCGCATCCCAGACGTTGCTCAAGATGTCGAACTTGCCGACCACGCTGCCTGCATTCCGCATCAAGTAAGTGAGCAGGCTGAACTCCCGTGCAGTGAGCTTGATCAGCTCGCCGTCGCGGGTGACCGTTCGCCGCGCCGGGTCCAAGACGAGGGAGCCGACGGTGATCTTGTTAGGTCGCTCCGGTGCGCCGCGGCGGATGAGCGCTCGGAGCCGCGCTACCAACACCATAAAGCTGAACGGCTTGGTCAGGTAGTCATCGGCGCCAAGATCGAAAGCGTCGGTTTGGTCGTACTCGCCATCCTTCGCGGTGAGCATGATCACCGGCGTCCAGATCTCCCGCTCCCGGATCTGCTTGAGGACCTGGTAGCCGTTCAGGCCCGGCAGCATGATGTCGAGAATTGCCACGTCGTAGCTGAACTCAGTCGCTGCCCAGAGGCCACTGACTCCATCGTGGACAACGTCGACCACAAAGCCCTCGCGGACCAGCCCGCGTCGCATGGACTCCGCCAAGCCCTTCTCGTCCTCAACGATCAGTACCCGCACGCCTTCATTTTGCAGCTGCTCGCGCATCGCGCTGTGTTTGATGGCTCGCTCCGCTCACTGCGATGTTCGCTGGGTTGCCGCCTCCTTCGCCGGATCTGGCGGAACGGAAAAGCATTGTTCCGCCATCTCCTCCTGCACACAGCTCGCCGCTGGGGCTGGTGCTCGCTACGCTCGCGCCCTCTTGTTTTGAGATCGGCGGCGCGAACATCGAGAATCCCGCCGCCGTCGTCGTCGTTCGCAGAGGAAAGAACGCCTCTGCTCCCTTCTTGCATATTGCTCGCTCCGCTCGCTGAGGCTGGCGCTTGGTAGCCGCTGCCTTCCTCGCTCGCTCGCAGACGAAAGGCGTGTCTGCTCGCTCGTTCGTCCAGGACAGCGGCGCGCCAGCCTGGCTCCGGCGGCGGCGCGCGATTTCGGACGCTCGCAGCTGGAATTTCTGAGTCGCTCACGCGTCGCAGTTGGCTTCTCAGTTTCAGCACAGCGTGCGTCGACCAATTAGAACGTGGACGGCCGATCTGCGAGCAACTGAGGGGAGCAGCGCGATGCTGGAGCCGACCGCCCCAAACCTGCAACGGCTTGAAATCCGGTCAGGTCACTGGGGGCAGTGGCTGGCGACCGGTGCCGCCGCGGTGGTCGGTTTCGTCGTCCTCGCGCTGCTGCTGGTGCTCGGTGCCGATCTCGCGCAGTTCGACCAGCCCGTTCAGGCCGCGGTGATCAGCGTACGAGGTCCCGACCTCACCTTGTTCGCAAGCGCTGTGACCCGACTGGGATCGGCGCAGCTCGTGATCGGGGTCGGCATTGCCGGAGCGCTTCTGCTGTGGCTGCGAACGCGCCGGGTTCTGATGCCCACGGCGTATCTTGGGGCATTGGCGGCGACCGCCAGCCTGGTGACGATCATCAAGTTCACCCTGAACCGGCCTCGGCCACCGGTCGATCTGGTTATCGGCACTCCGCTCATGGACGCCGCGTTTCCGTCTGGCCACACCACCGATGGCTCGGTGCTCGTCGTCCTGACAGCTTCGATGCTCGCGCTGACCTACCGGAGGCTGCTGGCGCGCCGCCTGCTCGTGATCATCGGATGGGTGCTCGCGCTGCTGATCGGCTGGAGTCGGGTCTATCTCGGCGATCACTGGCCGACAGATGTGCTGGCCGGCTGGCTGCTGGCCGCGACTGTCGTGTCGGTCACGATGGCCCTGGTGAATCTTGCATTGGTACCGTACCCGGGGGGTGAGATGCCTGATGTCCTCGGCACGGACGCCACGCGGTTGACTCTGGAACCAACTGGCAGTCAAAGGATCAGCCTGCCCACTCCATGATCACCTCCGAGCAACGGCCTGTGGTGATCATCGGCGCGAGTCTCGCGGGGCTGTTCGCTGCTGCCGCTGTGGCTGCTGCTGGCGCCCGGGCGATGATCGTCGAGCGCGATGTGCTGCCCGATCGCCCTGTTCCGCGGAAGGGCGTGCCGCAGGGCCGGCAGCCGCATGTCCTGCTGCATCGAGGCCTGCTGGCTGCTGAAGAGCTGGTCCCGGGCATCCGCGAGAACCTGCTGAGTCACGGCGCCGTACCGTTTGACACTGGCACCTGGGCCTGGCTGGGTGAGTACGGATGGTCGCCCACCTGGATTCCCGCATACGAGACTGTCTCAGCGACCCGGCCGCTGCTTGAGCACCTGGTACGCCAGCGGGTATGCCGCCTCGCCGGCGTGGCGCTGCATGACGGCGTACGAGTCACCGAGCTGCACCGGAGCGCGCGACACTGGCAGGTGGTCTGCGAGGACGCCACCACCGTCGAGACTGACTTGGTGATTGACGCATCTGGACGGGGATCGCGGCTGCCGCAGTGGTTGAGTGAGCTGGGGATTCCGGTGAGCGAGCCGCTGACTGTGGATGCTCGCCTGGGGTATGCCTGCCGGACCTATCGAGTGGTTGGGGAGCCACCGATCGAGATCGCTGTGATCATTGCCGCCACTCCGCAAACCGGCCGAGGTGCGCTGGCGATCCCAGTGGAAGATGGCAACTGGCTAGTGCTTGCCGCCGGCTACGGTGATCGGCGACCATCACGGAAGGCCGCGGAGTTCGACGAATTCCTAGCGGCGCTGCCCGATCCCGCCATCGCCGACCTGACCCAGCATCTCGAGCCGGTCGGTGATATTGCCATTTATCGCCAGACTGGCAACCGGCGCAACCGCTACGGGCGATCCCGGAGCTGGCCACCCGGCCTCGTGGCGGTCGGCGACGCGTACTGTGCCTTCGATCCTGTGTACGGGCAGGGCATCACCGTGGCCGCCTGCCAGGCACTGCTGATCCGGGATGCCCTGCAGCGTGACCGCCCGCCAGCGGGTAACGGACTGCTGTCGACCAGGCGGCTGCAACGGCGGATCGGTGCCACGACGGATTTGCCGTGGTCGGTCGCGACGACCGAGGATCTGCGTCACTCGGGCAGCCCCGACACCCAGTCACCGATCCAGCGACTGGTCGGTCTCTGGACCGGCCGGCTGGCGCAGCTCGCCGCGCATGGTGATCGCAGTGCGTACCTTGCCTTTGCCCGCGTCTACCACCTCATGGCGACGCCCGCACTGCTGTACCACCCGGATCTCATCGTTTCCGTAGTCCGCGCGGCTTGGCGTGGACTGCCGGAGGAAAATCCGCGGCCGAGGGCACTGAACGCCCTGGCCGCAAACCGGGCGGCCTAGGGCAGGCGTGGAACCCGATGCGTCTGGCACGCTGGGTGCATGCACATCCTGGTGGTCGACGATGACCAAGCCGTGCGCGACTCCCTGAAGCGGTCTCTGGAGTACAACGGCTACGAGGTGAGTGGGGCCGAGGATGGAGTTCAGGCGCTGGCGCGGCTGGCTGCTATCAGGCCAGATGCGGTGATCATGGACGTGATGATGCCGCGGCTTGATGGCCTGGAGGCGACCCGGATGCTGCGAGCTGCAGGTAATGATGTGCCGATTCTGGTGCTCACTGCACGCGACGCGGTCGGCGACCGGGTGGACGGTCTTGACGCGGGCGGCGACGACTACATGGCCAAGCCGTTTGCGCTTGACGAGCTGCTCGCGCGACTCCGTGCCCTGGTCCGGCGCGCCGGTACAGTGGCAGACTCAACCGATCCGTCGGCGCAAAACCTCTCGTTCAGCAACCTTGTCTTGAACACCCAGACCCGCGAGGTGTTGCGCGGGGCTCGACCGATCAACCTGACCCGCACCGAGTTCGCGCTACTCGAGGCCTTCATGCGCCATCCGCGGCGGGTGCTGGAGCGGAGCTGGCTGCTGAACGAGGTCTGGGGCTTCGACTTCCCGACTACAGCCAATTCGTTGGAGGTCTACATCGGCTACCTGCGCCGCAAGACCGAAGCTGGCGAGGAGTCCCGGCTGATCCACACCGTCCGCGGTGTGGGCTACGTGCTGCGCGAGACACCACCATGATCAGCCCGCGACGGGCGGCGGAGAGTGCACGGTGGCTCGGCTGAGACGCTGGCTGCGCGCGCTCCCACTGCAGCGCCGGGTCGCGTACCTGACCACGGTCGCAGTGGCCTTGGCCGTCGCGGTGACGAGCGTGGCAGGCTACGTCACGCTGCGGATCTCGCTGTACAGCGCACTGGACGCGGAGATGGTCGAGACGGCCACCTCGCTGGCGGTGGTACCGGTCGCCCAAGACATTCGAACCCTCGGCGGTCTCACCGAGCGCGCGTTACGCGCCGGGAATGTCAGCGTCGCCGCGATCCGAACCGACGGCGCGATCTTCAACGTGCCCGATGAGCGCGATCACCTCGTCCTAGGTGCCGAGGAACTGGCGGTCGCTCGGTTGCAGAGCAGCTACTCGGCGCGATCCGGCGTAACGACGGGAGGTGAGCCGTACCGCATCGTGGCGGTGCCGATCACGGATCTCGGAAACTACGCCCTCGTTCTGGGTCGGCCGCTGCAACCGACCAATGACATCCTGAGCTCCCTCTGGTTGGTCTTGATCATCTTCGGAGTGGGAGGTGTGATCATTGCCGCAGTGGTTGGCGCGTACGTGGCCCGCTCCAGCCTGCGACCGGTGCGCGAACTCTCCGCCGCCGTCGAACACATCAGCGTCACCAAGGAACTGACGCCGATCACGATCAAGGCCCCGAGCGACATCGCGGTGCTGGCCGAGTCGTTCAATCAGATGCTTCGATCGCTCGCCTCATCCCGGCAACAGCAGGCGCGGTTGATCGCCGACGCTGGTCACGAGCTGCGGACGCCGCTCACCAGCCTGCGCACCAACATCGAACTGCTTGCGGCCGATGCCTCGAGTGGCATGTTGAAGCAGCAAGATCGGATCGACATTCTGGCCGATGTCAAGGCTCAGCTTGTGGAGTTCACCGACCTGATTGGCGACTTGGTGGAGCTCGCGCGCGACGAGACCGCCGCCTCACCGGAGCCGCTGGACTTCAGGAATGTGGTGAACTCGGCGTTGGATCGGATTCGACTGCGGGCACATGGGCTGCCCTTCGACGTCGAGCTCAATCCGTTCTACGTCGTCGGCGACTCCGACACGTTGGAGCGTGCCATCACCAATCTGCTGGACAACGCGGTGAAGTGGAGTCCGCCGGGTGGCACGATCCGGGTGCAGCTCGAAGGTGACCGGCTGCGCGTGGCCGACCAGGGTCCCGGCATTGCCGAGGCCGACATGCCGTTCATCTTCGATCGCTTCTACCGCGGCGACACCGCACGGCAAACCTCCGGGACTGGGCTAGGTCTTTCGATCGTTGCCCAAACGATCACCCAGCATGGAGGTTGGGTACGCGCGGGCCGCTCAGCCCAGGGTGGGGCCGAGTTCACCGTTCGGCTGCCGGGCGCAACCAGCCTCGAGGAGCTCACGCAGCCCGCGCAAGCCAGCGGGTCGGCTCATACGTCTCCCACTCCGCCACCCGCGGCCTCACCTACAGCCCCACACGCCGGCTCGCCCCTTGCCGAAAGTGGTCGCAAGCGACCGGGCTGATTCGCACTCTGACAAGCTGTTCGCGGGGTTCCGACTCCTTCGTCGCCTGCGGTGCTGCGGGCGCCATCCATCTCATCGTTCTTGCACCGCAGGCTCCTGCGGTCGTCGGAGCGAACAGCTCGTCATAGTGCCGAAGCTAAATCGTTCTAGGTTTGTTGTCTCTGACCGGTTTCGGCAGTTGTGACACTCGGCAGTCGGCGCAGAGGCCCAGCAGCGCGGCGTGATGCGGCTCGACCTGGAAGCCGAGCTCGCGGTCGACCCGGCTGATCAACGAATCAAGAACGTCGACGGGGATGTCGATCACGGACTGGCAGTTGGTGCACTGCAGATGCGCATGCGGGGCCGACGCGGCCTCGTCGGTCCGCGCAGGCAGGGCGAGATGGTAGACCGCGGCTGAATTACCGACGTGAGTATGGGTGACGAGCCCAAGCTCGCCGAGTGTCGACAAGGCGCGATAGACGGTCGCCCGGTGAACCCCAGGAGCCGATGCTTCGACCCGCGCGACGATCTCGTCAGCGGCCAGGTGCTCATTTGTGCCGTCGAGAACCTCAATGACGGCCTGGCGAGCTCTGGTCACGCGCTCGTGCTGGTCACGCAGCAAGCCCAGCGCGGCCTCGACTCGTGGCGGAGACGCCGATCCTGCCGAACTCATTCCGGGCTGCACCTCTTGATTCTCCTGCTAATCCGTGGCCCGCGAAGTACTTGCGACACTATCGCATCTAGGAGCACATGCGATAATGTCGCATCTGGAACGAGCGCGCCGAAATTTTGGTATTGGGGGAGGCCGGCTTTGTCAGCACCAGGTATCGCAGCTGTCCGAAGCATGCCCGCGCGACTTCGCGGCAGGCTCACCCGGCAGGAGTGGCGTTCGATCGCCGGCATGGCGAGCTTCATCTTGATGCTCCACGTAATCGGCTGGGGCGTACTCGTCGGAATCGTGGCACCCCAGCACTATCAGGTCAGCTCGACCCAGGTGTTGGGCGTGGGGCTGGGGCTCACGGCGTACACCCTGGGCATGCGGCATGCATTCGACGCCGATCACATTGCTGCGATCGACAACACCACCCGCAAGCTCATGGCTGAGGGCAAGCGCCCGGTTTCGGTTGGATTCTGGTTCTCCCTAGGCCACTCGACCATCGTCTTCGCATTGGTCGCGCTGTTGGCAATGGGCGTACGCGCTCTGGCTGGGCAGGTTGAGGATGATTCCTCGCTGCTACAACAGATCACCGGAGTAGTCGGGACCGCGGTCTCCGGCACGTTTCTGTACATCATCGGGATCATCAACCTCGTGATCTTGATCGGCATCGTCAAGGTATTTCGCAGGATGCGCCGGGGCGAGTACGACGAACAGGCACTCGAGCAGCAGCTGAACAACCGCGGCTTCATGAACAAGATCCTGGCCGGCGCGACAAAGACAGTGACCAAGCCCTGGCAGATGTACCCAATCGGAGTGCTCTTTGGACTCGGCTTCGACACGGCTACCGAGGTTGGGCTGCTGGTGCTGGCCGGTGGCGCAGCGGCATTCGCCCTGCCCTGGTACGCCATCCTCACGTTGCCGATCTTGTTTGCAGCCGGCATGAGTTTGCTGGACACCATCGATGGCTGCTTCATGAACTTCGCGTACGGCTGGGCCTTTTCCAAGCCGGTTCGCAAGATCTACTACAACATCACGGTCACTGGGCTCTCCGTCGCGGTGGCCTTGATCATCGGAACCATCGAATTGATCTCTATCCTGACCGAGAAGACCGGCATCACGTCAGGACCATTGGCGGCGATCGCGAACCTCAACCTGGACCTCGTGGGCTACTCGATCGTCGCGCTGTTTATCGTCACTTGGCTGGCGGCCATCATGGTGTGGAAGTACGGCCGCATCGAGGAAAGGTGGTCCGCCAGCCTTCATGCGTGATCTAGGGTCGCGGCTATGAAGAAGCTCATCAACGACCCGCAGGATGTGGTCGCGGAGGCCCTGATCGGCATCGAGGCTGCTCATCCCGAGGTGCGCGTCGACCACACCAACCGCATCATCTATCGCGGCGACGCACCGAAGGCGGGCAAGGTCGGTTTGGTGTCAGGCGGCGGTTCTGGCCACGAACCGTTGCATGGCGGTTACGTGGGGTTGGGCATGCTTGATGCTGCCTGTGCCGGAGAGATCTTCACGTCGCCGACGCCTGATCAGATGCTCGAGGCGACCAAAGGTGTCGACGCGGGCAATGGCGTACTGCATATTGTGAAGAACTACACCGGTGACGTCATGAACTTCGAGATGGCGGCCGAGCTCGCAGCGGCCGAAACCGGCATCACCGTCGAGACTGTCGTCGTCAATGACGATGTCGCCGTCCAGGACTCGCTCTATACGGCCGGTCGGCGCGGTGTGGGTGTGACGGTGCTGCTGGAAAAGCTGGTTGGTGCGGCCGCCGAGGAAGGTCGCCCGCTGGAGGATCTCGTAGCGCTAGCGGGAGCGATCAACAATGCCGGCCGCTCGATGGGTATGGCCCTCACCAGCTGCACGGTGCCGGCCGCAGGTAAGCCGACCTTTGAGCTTGCCGAGGACGAGATGGAGCTCGGCATTGGCATTCATGGCGAGCCCGGTCGGCGCCGGGTCCGGTTGGCGAGCGCGCGCGAGATTGCCGAGCAGTTGCTGGAGCCGATCCTTGCTGATCTTGACTTCACATCAGGCCCCGTGATCGTGATGCTGAATGGCATGGGCGGCACGCCGCTGCTCGAGCTGTATCTGATGTACGGCGAAGTCGCCAAGATCATCGACAAGGCGCGGATCACGGTCGCTCGCAATCTGGTCGGAAACTACATCACCTCGCTGGAGATGGCCGGCTGCTCGGTCACCCTGCTCCGTGCGGACCAGGAGTTGATCAGGTTGTGGGATGCCCCGGTGAGCACCGCGGGCCTTCGGTGGGGAATATAGGACCGTGTCGCACGCCGTGGTCACCCTCGACCAGCTGACCGGCTGGTTGCGACGCTTTCACGAGCTAGTGATCAAGAACCAAGTTGAGCTGACCGAGCTGGACTCAGCGATCGGCGATGCCGATCATGGCATCAACATGGCTCGGGGCATGAACGCGGTGATCGACAAGCTTGACGGAGGGCAGCCAGCAGGCGTCAACGACCTGTTCAAGACGGTTGCCATGACGCTGGTGATGTCCGTCGGTGGCGCCAGCGGGCCCTTGTATGGGACGTTCTTCCTGCGCTTCGCCGGCGCGACCGGACCGGCGATCGAACTTGACGCCGAAGCTCTACATACGGCACTGCGCGCTGGGCTGACCGGCGTTGTGGAGCGCGGCAAAGCTAAGCCTGGTGACAAGACCATGGTCGACGCGCTCTCGCCGGCGCTCGACGCCATGGAAGCGGTGATCAAGAAGGGTGGTGATCTTGTCGCCGCGGTGACGGCCGGGCGTGATGCCGCGGCGGCTGGCCGGGACGCAACCGTGCCGATGGTGGCCCGCAAGGGACGAGCGAGCTACTTGGGTGAACGCAGCGCTGGGCATATGGATCCCGGTGCTGCCTCCATGTCGATGCTCTTCGACGCACTTGCGGCTGAGTGCGCGGATTGACCTCGATGGTGGGGATCGTTGTTGTCTCCCACAGCCCGGACCTAGCCCGTGCGGCCGTGAACCTGGCGCTGCAGATGGTGCACGGTCCAGCTCCGCGCATCGAAATCGCGGCAGGCACATCAGATGATCGCCTCGGCACCGACGCGGCACGCGTGGCGGAGGCGATCGTCGCGGCTGAGGATGGCGGAGGCGTCGTCGTGATCATGGATCTCGGCTCGGCCGTGTTAAGTGCTGAGCTCGCTCTCGAGCTCGTGCCAGAGCCTGGCATCCAGACCCGGCTGGTTCCCGCTGCCTTTGTCGAAGGGATCTTTGCTTCCGTTATCTCAGCAGCTGGAGGTGCTGAACTCGACGCTGTGGCTCGGGATGCGGAGCAGGCACTCCAGGCCAAGGCTGCTCAGTTGGGCCAAACGCAACCTCCGATAGAGGCGGCCGACTCGATCATCGCTCCAGCGGCAATCGTCGCGAAGGCCACTATCGTCAACCCCGACGGCATTCACGCGCGACCCGCGGCGCTCATCGTCGAGGCACTCGCTTTCGTAGATGCGCGGGTGATGGTCGCCACCGATCGCTCGGCGCGCAGCCCGACGGCCTTGATGTCACTCGGTGCCCAGGCGGGTGATGTGCTCCGGGTCGAAGCCGACGGCGCCGACGCCGCGGTCGCGGTTGATCGCATCCTTGCGTTGGTACGCAATGGTTTCTCCGAGCTCGCGGGCCGCGACAGACTGTCGGTCATGACCGGCTCAGCCCGCATCCGATCGGAGTCAGCCCGGGGCGGGTGGTCGGTCCGGCGCTGCGGATGCCCGATCCGATCACCGAGCCTGATCCGACGATCCGCGTCCCAGAAGCTGAACGGCCGGCGGCCATCAAACGGCTCGCCAATGTGGCCACCGACACAGCTGAGCAGCTGCGGAGTCGGAGTACCGCGGCTGGGACCGTGGGCCAGCTGCTGGAGGCCACCGCCGCGATGGCCACCGACCCTGATCTGATTGCGGACGCGTCCCTGCGCATCCGGGACCGCGGTCTCACACCAGAGCGTGCCGCATGGGAGGCCATCGGGTCGGTCGCCGACACAATCGGTGCAGCAGGACCCCGCCAGGCAGAACGGGTTTCCGACCTCTACGACATCCGCAACCGCATGGTCTCCTCGCTCACCGGGCGCGCTGCTCCCGGCGTGCCTGATCCCGGACATCCCTTCGTCTTGCTCGCAGTTGATCTTGCACCTGCAGACACCGCCGGACTCGATACAGCCCGCTGCCTGGCCATCGTCACGGAGGAGGGCGGAGCCACCTCGCATACCGCAATCATCGCCCGGTCGCTCGGCATTCCGGCGGTCGTCGGTGTACCCAGCGCAACCGCCATTCCCGATGGAACGTTGCTGCTGGTCGACGGCATCACCGGCGAAGTGATCAAAGAACCCACGGTTGATCAACAAGCGGCAACTGCTCCGGTCCTCCGGCCACATCGAGAGAAGCTGATGAGCCCCGGCAGCACCGCGGACGGCCACCGCGTCGCCCTGCTTGCGAATATCGGATCCGCTCGCGACATAGCATCGGCCCTCGAGTGCGGCGCCGAGGGAGTGGGTTTGTACCGCACCGAGCTCTACTTCCTGGGCAGAACCGAGGCGCCATCGGTTGGCGAGCAGGTCAATGCGTGCCGCGCGGTGTTCTCACGGTTCGCCGGGCGTCGAGTGGTGGTGCGCACGCTGGACGCCGGTTCTGACAAGCCGATGCCGTTCTTGGGCTACGTCGAGGAGCCCAACCCGGCCCTGGGTGTACGCGGATTCCGCACGGCCGCATCCCACCCCGAATTGCTTCATGATCAACTGATGGCGATCAAGGTGGCGGCCGAGGCCGAGACTGCCGAGGTCTGGGTCATGGCGCCCATGATCACCACCGTCGACGAAGTCCGGAGCTTTGCCCAAGGCGCAGACGATGCCGGCTTGCCGATCATCGGCGTCATGATCGAAACCCCGGCTGCTGCCTTACAGGCCGAGCTGATCTTGGCCGAGGTCGACTTCGTCAGCATTGGTACCAACGACCTAGCCCAGTACACCTTCGCCGCGGATCGCCACTCCGCGAGTCTTGCCTCACTGAACGATCCGTGGCAGCCAGCGCTGCTGCGGATGGTCGAGATGGTGACCGGAGCAGCGGCCGACAGCGGCAAGCCAGTCGGAGTGTGCGGTGAGGCCGCGGCCGATCCGCAGCTGGCATTGGTCCTCGCCGGTCTGGGTGTTTCGAGCCTCTCAATGGCACCCGGAGCCCTCGCCGAGATCAGTCGCAGCCTCGCCGCGGTGACTCTCGATGTCTGCCGACGAGCGGCGCGGGCGGCCTGTGATTCAGACTCGCCAAGTTCTGCCCGAGAGGCGGTTCGCGCGCTGCTCACCACCTAGGCCGACTTGTGCGCAGTGAAGCGCAGGTGCGCCCAATCCAGACGGTCAAATCCGTGCCCTCATTTCAGCGCCGGACGATGTGCACCAGGCCGCGACGGGTGTCTTTCCGTGACTCAGCCAGCTAGCCAGTCACCTTGGCAACGGTGATCAAATTGCCTTCGGTGTCGGCAATCTCCCCGACCCGGATCCGCTCCTGAGGCCTCTCGCGAGGTGGGCTCGTGATCCGGCCGCCGACCTCAGTCACCCGTTGCAGCGCCGCGTCGAGGTCTTTTACCTCGAAGCCGAGTCCGGTGTGGGTCTCGTTGCCGCTGCCGCCTGGATGGAGCGCGACGTTGGTGCCGGCCACGATGAACTCACTCCAGTGCGGTGAGCTGATCACAACCGTCACGGCGAACGCTTCGCTGTAGAAGCGCAGGGCGCGCGTCATGTCGGCAACCATCAGCATGACGTAGGTCTTCTCGACCGGAGTCGCTGTCATGTCTGGACACTACCTAGATCGCAGCATCTGGGATGGGTGGCCCTGGAACACGGACGTGCTGGGTGACGCGCCCTTCCGGCCGGCCACGCTGGAAACCTCACCCTAGCTGCAGCCTGCTCGACTAGCGCACGCCTGAGGTGCGGATCGCAGGCTCATCTGGAGTGAAGTTTCCAGGGAGTTTCTGAGAATTCATCTGCAGGTGGCCCTCGATCACGTTTCTTGCAGCGGCCGCAATTGAAGAGGCAGAGCAGCACTGGGAAGCACCGTTATCGCAGCATGCAGTGGCACTGAGCTCAGCGAGGTCTCCAGCACAAATGCCTGAAGAATGGCGGCGATCACGATCGGAATCTCAAGCATTGCGATCTGCGTGCCGATGCATGCGCGTGGCCCTGCACCGAAGGGCATCCACGCATACCTGTGGCCGCCAGGGAACTGCCCAGCCGGAACGTCGAAGCGCCGAGGATCGAAGATTTCAGGCTCGTGCCACACCGCAGGTGAATGGTGGATCCCCCAGACCGATACTTCGACCCACGATCCGGCCGGAATGTTGTAGCCGCCAAGGATTTCATCCTCACGAGTGCTTCGGTTCATGCCATGGGCAGCCGGATAGAGCCTCATTGATTCACGCAGAAAGCGGTCGGTCCACTCCAGTTGGTGGACCTCCTCAGCTGACGGCATCCGTCCATGCAGCTGTTCGATGATCTCCTCGCGCAGTGTCGTTTGCCACTGCGGGGCCAGCGCGAGCTGGAGAAGAGTGCAGGCAAGCGTCACCGCTGTTGTCTCGCGGCCTGCAATGAGGAAGAGAAGCACCTGGTTGGCGACTTCGGTATCAGTAAGCCGATCAGAGGCGTTCTCAGCGTCGCGTGCAGCCACCAGTAAGTCGAGCATGTCCGCAGTGGGTCGCTTCACCCGTTCCGATTGCCGCTCGGTAATGATCTCGTCAACAATGTGGCGGACCTGCGCTAGCTCGTAGGTCAAACGCCTGTTGTGGGGTGTCGGCAGCCATCGTGGCGTCGGGTGCGCGCTGACGAAGCGACGAAGCAGTTCCTCGTTGACGATCCTGAAGCGAGTGAGTTGAGGGATGGCGCGCGCCACGTCGGCGCCAAACAGGATGCGCCCAATCACTCGCGAGGTAATCTCCACCATCTCGGGGTAGAGGTCGACGCTGCGGCCCTCTGTGGCGGCGGCTTGCCAGCGCTCGACGAGACGTTCCGCCTCCTCGATCATGATGTGGATGTAATCGCCGGCGATGCGGCGCCGCGTGAAGATCGGCGCGAGGAACCGACGCTGTCGGTGCCAACTCTCGTCCTCGCTGGTGAGCAGGTTCTCGCCCAGCTCCCGGCGTAACTCCCGATAGCCGGGCCCATTCTTGCGGAAGCGGTCCGGCTGACCGAGGATCTCGGCCGCCAGCTCCGGCGACGACACGCTGTAGAACGTGACACGCCACCCGGGCGGCCCAGCACTAATGCGTGCGAGCCCGCCGATCTCGTCGGCCGCGCGCGAAATTGTGCCGAGGTAATCGCGACGCAGCTCACGCACTGATCCGAGTAGGCGCGAACCACCCAGCCGCGGGACGCGTTGCCCGGCGACAGCGGTTCTCACATCTATGAGGCTAGACGGCGACATGATCGAAGTCGACCGGCCACGGTGCCATGGAAGGGTGGCGACATGGAGATTCTGCGCTGGCATGTAGGTGATGCCACGATCCTTCGTATCGGGGAAGTGGACGCCATGGCCGCGCTTCAGGGGCTCATTCCGAGGTTCGATCCGGCTGCTGTCGCCCATGCGCCATGGTTGACACCCAATTTTGTTGACGACACCCGGCCGGTCGATGGGGCCTGGCGGCCCACGTTCCCCGCCGCCCGTTAGGTGATGTCGGCCGAGGAGTTTCGCTATTGGCAATCAATACCTGAGAACGCGATTGCCGACCAGCACGCGGGTTTCTCCGATTCTGTGCTGCCGGTGTATGAGGCCGGGTTGGTCGACCTGGTTGCCGATGATCATGTGGTC
>DATLPF010000138.1:0-7829 GCA_035535875.1 Propionibacteriaceae bacterium | reverse complement strand
GATGGTCAGCTGAACCTCGCGTGGGTCGACCGTGAGAGCAAACCTGAAAAAGCTACAGCACCGAGACTCTCGTACCGCGAGAGCTGCGGCCGCAGCTGCGACCTCAGGCTCAGGGGTCAGGGATAGTTCGAGCACGGTGGCGGCCGTGCGTTGCTGGCCACTAACGGCGGTACGAAACAGCGCGTCGAACTCAGCCACCCGCAGCGGCCACTCGGAGGTGGGCAGCGTGCACGACTCAGGCGCGCGGGTCGAATCGGCTGCCTCCTGGACTGAGATCATGACTCGACGATAAACCCGGACCTAGGTACGGGTTACAACCCTGCGACTGCAGGTCAACGACTTGGCCATGCCGCACGCTTCGGGCACCTATTGGGCTCGCTCTGCGCCAGCCTGCCACTCCGCTGCGATGCCTCGGATCAGAGGCGGGTAAACGATCAGGTGCCGAAACGGTGCGATCGCGGCCATGTAGGCCCGTCCGCACAGACCGTTCGGCTTCACAAGAACGGCCATCTGGCCGCGATATCCCCCTGCATCGTCTGGAACCCAGCCGATGTGCATTACCGCGTGCACGGTCCGGTTGGCCAGCTCCGATGCCCACTCGTTGTCGGTCAAGTAGAGCGACGTGAAAGGGAGGGAGTCGAACTCCGGACCGGATGGACCGTCACGTAGATCGATCGGTAACCGATCGCGCAGCGTCGGCACGCGGGAGCCAAGGCCGGAGCCGGGATCGTCCCAGCCGAGCAGCGCCCCGAGCTTCCAGCGGATCGCGAAGAGGATTCGGGCAAACCAGGATGGGTTGTCCGCCGTATCACCCGTGGCGAATTGGTGAACCAGTCGCGGGAAGTCGTCAGGACCACCCGGCGTCGGCAACGCCCACACGTCGTAGAGGCGGAAGTCTGGCGTGATCTCATGGATCCGCCAGGGCCGGGCAGTGTGCGCGCTGTTCGGGAGCCTCATGCCGTGTAGACCTCTGTTTAAGTGAAAGTACGGACGAGTGGCAGCCTTCTGCCCAAGCGAGCCTCCGAAGTGGGTGAACCGCCACTGACACCGAAGACTCTCAGTCTCATCTCGTCTGCCCATTCCCTCGTCGTACTAAGAAGACGTCCTGGGAGTTCATGATCGTGACAACGATGCCGCGAAATTCTGGGTGACTTCGGACTCGCTTGATTGATCACCCTTCGCGGCCAGTGTCTGCGGCGCTTCGGCCGCGCCTTGGGCCGCTGACCTAGTGCCCCACGTTCGTCCTCACCTCGGCGCGCGACCCGGCACGCTCGGTAACGGCGGCGGCGAGCCGGTCGATCATAGATGTCAGGAGCTGGGGGCTGGTGCCGAAGTTGAGGCGGGCGTGTCCGGCGCCAACCTGTCCATATTCGAGACCGGAGCTGAGGGCGACCCGTGCTCGGCTCAACAGGGGGACGGCGGGGTCGTCGCCGAGGCCAAGTTGCCGGCAGTCAAGCCAGGCGAGGTAGGTGGCCTCGGGGGGTGTCCAGCGAATGCCAGGTAGGTGGTCGGCAAGCAGGGCGGTGAGCAGGTCGCGGTTGGTGGCCAGCTGAGCGAGGACGGCGTCGAGCCAGGGCTCCCCCTCGGTGAACGCGGCCTCGGCCGCGACCACGCCGAGCAGTCCGGCGTGGTCGGTCAACGGAGGCAGTTGGGCCGCTGCGCGGCGGGCGGTGTCGGCCGCGGTAATGAGCAGGGCGGCTTTCAGGCCGGCCAGGTTGAACGCTTTGGAGGCGGAGGTGAGGGCGAAGCCGCAGTGGCGTGCCGCGTCGGAGACGGTGAGCCAGGAGATGTGGTGGGCGTCGGGGAGGACGAGGGGGCCGTGGATCTCGTCGGCGATCACCCAGGCGTCGTGGGCAGCAACGAGCTCGGCGAGTTGTTCGAGTTCGGAGCGGGGGAGGACGTGGCCGGTCGGGTTGTGGGGGTTGGCGAGGATGAGGACGCGGGTTCCGGTGGCGAGCTCGGTGGTCAAGGCGTCGAGGTCGATGGCTCGGCTGGCTGTTAGGGGGATGGGGTGCACGGACAGTCCGGCAGCTGGCAACTCAATCAGAAACGGCGGGTAGGCCGGGACCGGGCAGGCCACGGATCGGTTGGGTCCGGCCAGCAGCCGGGCGAGCTCGAGCACTCCGACCATCACGTCCGGCAGAAGGGTGGTCTGACCGGGATCGACCCGCCACCCCAAGCGACGGGCAGCGAACCCGGCGAAGGCTTCGGCAAGGGTGGGAATGGTGGCGGGGGCGTAGCCGAAGTCGTGTCGATCGATCGCAGCGTGCAGTGCACGGATGATCGGCTCGGCCACCGGAAAGTCCATCTCGGCGATCGTCGAGGAGATCACATCCGGGTCATGGCCGACCCACTTTTCACTGCGCCGGGTATGCAGCCCGGCCAGTGACGGCAGCGTGAGGTCGATCCTGGCTGAGTGGCTTCGGTGGGCGCTCATCGTGCAGCCTCCTTCATTGTGAGCTACTGGAACAGTCTGACCGACAGCCCGTTCACCGACGCCTTGAACTCCACGCCGAAGTACATTGCCTCACGACCTAGGCCGAGCCGTTTCCCTGGCCCAGCTCGACCGTGCTGGGCCCCTCGATGACGGAAATGCGAGTGCCGAATCGGATTCGGCGAACCTGCTGGGGAGTTTCAGTGCGATGACAGGAATCCGTTGCGCGTGTGACAGTTGTTGCCGACAACAGACGAACGAGGGAGCGCCAGAGAGCGACATGAGCGTCAACAAGGAGCACAAGGAAATCCACACGCTCGACATGGACGCCGGCTGGGAAACGCCCCCGGGCTATGCGGCCGGCCTCGCGCAGAAGATTCTGTCCGGCGCGCTGGATGAGAAAAGAAAACGCGGCACGCGCACGCGGCTGTTGCGCTTCGCGCCCGGCACGTTCACCACCGAGCCGTTCGTGCACGACTACTGGGAAGAGGTGTTCCAGATTTCGGGCGACCTGATCGTCGGCAACGACGCGCAGGGCAACGGCGGCGAGCCGTTTCCGCCGAACACCTATGCCTGCCGCCCGCCCGGCGCCTATCACGGGCCGTTCAAGTCCGAGAAGGGCTGCATGCTGCTGGAGATTCACTATTACGATCCGGCGTGAGCTCGCTCTCTCCTCCCACCTGCTCGGGGAGACGGCCAAGACGATCCTGGTGTCGGCAGCATGACAGAGCTGCCCATCACTGCGCGCACCCGCATCCACCGCCTGTCCGAGCGGCAAGCGGTGGAGCGGCAAACGTTGATGGCGATCCTCGATGAGGCCCTGATCGCTCATGTCGCTGCCGTCGTCGACGGCGTCCCGGTAGTGCTGCCGTTCGCTTGCGCCCGCGACGGGAACGCGCTACTCCTCCACGGTTCCACCGGGGCCGGGCTGCTGCGCGCCTGCGCGGAAGCACAGCCGATCTGCGTCGCCGTCACCCACCTCGACGGGCTCGTGGTCGCGCGCTCCGTCTTCGACAACTCCATGAACTACCGCAGCGCGGTCATCTTCGGCATCGCCCAGGTGCTGACCGGAGAAGACAAGGAGCAGGCGCTGAACCGGCTGGTCGACCACCTGCTGCCCGGTCGGACATCCGAAGTCCGACCGTCGACTGCCAAGGAACTCGCCGCCACCTTGGTGCTGCGGCTGCCGCTCGACGAGGTCAGCGTCAAGATCAGAGCCGAGCCGGCCACCACCAGCCCCGACGACGGTGAGAACCGCAGAGTATGGGCCGGCGTCCTGCCCATCCACCAGATCGCAGCCGCGCCCGTGCCCACTGCCGACGTAGCTGAGCTGATTTCCGTTCCGCGGTCAGTGCATGCGGCAGCTCGCCGATTCATCGCCAACGCCGACGCCTCACCCGCCGACGACCAGGAGCGGCCGTGAGCGATGCGCCGTCCGCCCTAATTGGGGCGTCGAGGTAATAGCCCCGGTGGCCTAACTCCCGCTGTGCACGGCCTGGTCACCGGACGGGCGATCCGGCGGTGGCTGCCTATGACGGTCGGAGGGTACTGGTAAGCAGTGGCCAGGCACGATGCAGTTCGCGTTGCCAGTACACCCAGTTGTGGGTGCCGTTACCGTACAAGTCGGTTGTTGGCTTTACGCCGAGGTCGCGCAGGTGCCTGACGAACGCCTTGTTTTCGGCCTGAATCCAAGGTTCGATCGAGTCTGGCGGGGTGCCGCGTTGGTCCAAAGGTCCGGGCTGGCCGTTGCCGGCCGACAGGAACAGCGGAATGTCTTTCAGCTCCCGGGCAAGGTCGTAAGGATTGTGTTGCTTCCAGGTCGCGGCGTCACTGTCTGGGTCACCCCACAGCGCCAGAGGATCTGCCACCCCTTGAGAAGAGACCAGCCCGAGGTAGCCCTGCGACACCTCAGCCGACAAACGAGTGTGGACGATCCCGCTGAACGAGGCAGCCGCGCCGTACATGCCGGGGTGCCGAGCTGCGTTCAAGAGCGCCCAGACCCCCCATCGAGACCCCGGCGATTGCTGCCTTGCCATTGGCGCGGTACGGAGTGGCGAGCAGCTGCGGCAGTTCCTGGGTGTGGAAGGTCTCCCATTGTGGGCCGGTACGCCAGTTGGAGTAGAAGCCGACCTGGCCGCCGTCGGGCATTACAACCAGGAGATCGAGTTTGCTGGTGAGCCGTTCGATGTCGGTTGACCTGGTCCAGCTGATGTAGCTGTCGCAGCAGCCATGCAGCAAATACAGCGCCGGCCAGCGCCGTTTGGGCTCTGCCTGGAAGTGAGCCGGCAGCAGCAGACGGACCTTGACCGGACGCCGACAGCGGGTGAGTCGATGGTGCGGTCGAACTTGCGGCTGCTCAGCTGCTCGGTGGCGGCGATACGAGCCGACTGCGAACTCAGCGAGGCTGACGAGCCCGGCGAGGCCGCCAGAGACGAGCTGGCGGAAGCCGCGGGCGCCGTGCTGGCCACGGTAGGCGACGTAGACGGCGCGCCGCGGCCGATCAGGCAGACGGCGGCAACCAACACCCAGCCGCTCCGCCATCTCACGTGAGTTCTTCCTTGAAACCCTGCCGCCACGACGGATAGCGCAGCTCCCAGCCAAGCTCCCGCTTGGCCTTGGCGTTGGAGAAGCCACGCCCCTCGGTCATCATGCCCACCACCATCTCGCCAGCCAGCAGACGGGCCAGCCACCTAGGGACGCGCCGCGGCGGTTTGGCCCCGGCGCACTCCGCGAGATAGGGCAGCCACTCGCTGACCGGTGCCGGCTCGTCATCGACGATGTTGAAGACGCCTTTCGCCTTCTGCTCCACCGCCAGGACGGTAGCGCTCGCCGCGTCGTCGACATGCACCCACGAGACATAGCCGGTGCCACGCCCGACGAGCGGGAACAGCCGCTTGCCCACGAGCTTGACCTGATCGTCGTTGGCGCCCGGCCCGTAGAAGCCGCCGTAGCGCAGGACGGCGCCGCCAGCCTTGACCACCACGTCCTCGAGGTGGTTGATCGCCTTCGTCCCCTCCAGCACCTCCAGTGGGTCCTCCTCGGTCTTGACCCATCCGCCCTGGCGGATTCCGTTCATGCTGGCGTGGCCCTGGGCGACGACGTGGGAGACACCGGTTGCCTCGGCCGCGGCCAGCAGATGGTCGATCCCCTCGCTGCGCAGCCGGTTGGTGGTAGCGAAGAAGCGGTCGGCCTTCCTCAGATTGGGCTTGCCGGCGTGCGCTTCGGAAAGGGCCGTCATCTGATTCACGATCGCCTCCGGCCGGGCCGCGGCCACCGCCTCACCGACCGACATCGCATCCAGCCCGTCCATCACGACGGCATCTGCGCCTAGTTGCTCCAGCAAGCTCAACTTGGCCGGGCTCGTCGTCGTAGCCGTCACCTGGTGGCCACGGGCCACGAGCTGCGGTACCAGCCGCCGACCGAGGACCCCGGACCCGCCTGCCACGAACACCCGCATGATCATCACCTTCCTGATTCCACAGTCTGTCTCTGAGATCTGAGACGAGACGGCCCGGCCGTCAGTGACATGGGAGGGAACAGTTGGGAGAAGATGTGACGCATGCCACTCTGCATGCCGCGTCCTTTGGGTACGCAGCGCGTCAGCTGCGTGACGCGATTCCTCCCGATCAGGTCGGACGCCGGACGAACTGGGGCAGCCGTTGCAGTTGGTAGGGGTACGGCAGCAGCTGGTCCCCCGCCTCGGTCAGTCGACGGAGCTGGTCGTCGTCCAGGGCCCAACCCGTCGCCCCGAGGTTGTCCGCCAGCTGCTCCGGGGTGCGGGCGCCGATGATCGGGCCGGTCAGCCTCGGCTGCTGCAGCACCCAGCGCAGCGCCACCTGGGCCGGCGTCCGGTCCACCTCGGCGGCCACGGCTTGGACCGTCTCGATCACCCGCCAGGTGCGGTCGCTGTTGCGGCCGGCCCACTCCTCGTCGTCGGCCCGGGCACCGGCGGGCGGACCGTCGAGGTCGCGGGTGTATTTGCCGGACAACCAGCCACCAGCGAGCGGGCTCCAGGCGATTACGCCGACGCCGTCGTTGCGGCAGACCGGCAATAGCTCCAGCTCCGCGCCGCGGTCGAGCAGGTTGTAGAGCGGCTGCAGGCTGACGAACGGCTCCCAGCCATGGTGCTGAGACAGGTCGATCGACTTCTGCAGCTGCCAGCCGGTGTAGTTGCTGGCCCCGATGAACCGGACCTTCCCGGAGGTGACCAGGGAGTCGAGGGTGGAGAGTGTCTCCTCGAACGGGGTTGCGTCGTCAAACACGTGGGCCTGGTAGAGGTCGATAAAGTCGGTCTGCAGCCGCCGCAGGCTGGCCTCCACCTCGGCCAGCACGTGCTTGCGACCAGTCCCTCGGGGCGGCTCCCCCGGCGCGGCCTCGCCGTAGACCTTGGTGGCGATGACGAGGTCGTCGCGGTTGCGGATTTTCAGCCAGCGGCCCAAGATCTCCTCCGCCACACCCTGGCTATAGACGTTGGCGGTGTCGATGAAGGTCCCGCCGGCATCCACGAACGCGTCCAGAATCTGGTGAGCCGTGGCCTCGTCAGTGCCACCGTCGGCACCGAAGGTCATCGTCCCCAGGCACAGCTCGCTGACCTGCAGGCCCGTACGTCCGACAAAGCGTGTCTCCATGACTCGAACTTAACGGCATGCTCAGGGCTCGATCGAGCTCGGGGTGGTGGTGTATGAAGCCGGCACCTGGCTACAAAAGCTCGGACGATCGCTCACATTTTCGCCAGGCGAAAACTGTCACAGCTGGTCTCTAATATGAATGCATGTTCGATAGTCAGGCGGGTGGGCACGGTGCCGCGACTACCCCTGATGCTGCGACTACCCCTGATGCTGCGACAACCCTTGATGCTGCGACAACACTGTCGTTGCTGGCGCGGGCTCGCCGTTTGGTCTTGGGGCTGGAATGTCAGCAGCTGGAGTTGGCGGCGCATTGGTCTGATCTGCACCATCCTGACAGCCAAGCGCCGACTGCGCCTACGTTGCCTGGTGCCGAGCGAGGACGCGGGCTGGGTGGGGACGGCACCCCGCAGGTGTTGGAGTTCGCTGCCGCCGAACTTGGCGCCAGCCTGCACACCAGCAGCGGGTCGGCGCGAGCGTTGATGGCTGATGCGTTGGATCTGCGGCACCGACTGCCCGAACTATGGCAACACATTCTGGCTGCTGCGGTGCCGGCCTGGAAGGTGCGGAAGGTAGCCCAAGCCACCCGGCATCTCAGCCGAGACTCCGCAATGCAGGTCGACGCCGCGGTCGCCGGTTCGATCATTGGGCTGCCGTGGGGTCGCTTCGAAACCTTGCTGGCGGCCAAGATCATTCAAGCCGACCCCCGTGCAGCTGAGGAACAGGCCAAAATCTGGGAGGCGGAACGGTTCGTCCGCGCCGGCCGCAGC
>DATLPF010000137.1:0-11985 GCA_035535875.1 Propionibacteriaceae bacterium | reverse complement strand
GGCGAGAAGCCACCCGAAGCCTGAAACGCCTCATCGCCCGCGAGGTCTACTACCTGCTCAACCCGGCACCTCACACCGGCCGGTTCCTCCATCCCGGCCAGCCAGCCGGCGCGCAGACGCGGTCAAGGTGGAGCCCCCACGCGCGGAACGACCTTGACCGCGCCGAGGCCCCGGCACACCATCAAAAACGGAGGAACCGGCACCTTGACAAACAGGGAAGCATCGTAGGTTGCACCCGCTCTGCACAGGTTGCAGCCCATGCAGACCGTCAGAAACCAAGGTGAACGTGGGTTGCCGCAGCGGGTTAGTCGTGTCCGGGAGGGGACGTTTCGGTGAGTGTGAGTCTGGTCGGTCGGATCCCCCGCCTACGGTCCGCGGCCGGAACTTCTACGCTGAGGGCGATAACCTAGTGCGCTGACTCCATCCCAGCCGGGGATGGCGCAGCACTACGTCTGGAGAAGTGTTCGTGACCTCGACCAGCCGACTCGACAATGTCATCAGCTTGTGCAAGCGCCGTGGCTTCGTCTTTCCCGCAGGGGAGATCTACGGCGGTACGCGCTCGGCCTGGGACTACGGCCCGCTCGGGGTCGAGCTCAAGGAGAACGTCAAGAAGCAGTGGTGGCGCTCGGTGGTGACCGAGCGGGAAGACATCGTAGGCCTTGACTCTTCGGTGATCTTGCCTCGCCGGGTGTGGGTGGCTTCGGGGCATGTCAACGCGTTCAACGACCCGCTGACCGAATGCCTGTCGTGTCACCGACGATTCCGAGCCGACCACCTAGAAGAGGACTTTGAGGCGCGGAAGGGCCGTCAGCCCACCGGCTTGGAAGAGATCGCCTGTCCACACTGCGGCACACGCGGTCAGTGGACCGAGCCGCGGGACTTCAACATGATGCTCAAGACCTACCTCGGCGCGGTCGAGGATGAGTCTGGCTTGCACTATTTGCGTCCCGAGACTGCACAGGGCATCTTCGTCAATTTCGCCAACGTGGTTCAGGTCACCCGCAAGAAGCCGCCTTTCGGCATTGGTCAGATCGGGAAGTCCTTCCGCAACGAGATCACCCCGGGCAACTTCATCTTCCGTACCCGCGAGTTCGAGCAGATGGAAATGGAGTTCTTCGTCAAGCCCGGCACCGATGAGGAGTGGCACCAGTACTGGATTGACGAGCGCACCCGGTGGTACACCGACCTGGGCCTGACGCGTGAGAACCTGCGGCACTTCGAGCACCCCAAGGAGAAACTCTCGCACTATTCGAAGCGGACTGTCGATATCGAGTATCGGTTTGGGTTCCCCGGCGGGGATTGGGGCGAGCTCGAGGGGATTGCCAACCGGACCGACTTCGACCTTTCAACCCATAGTGAGCACTCCGGTGTCGATCTGTCCTACTTCGACCCGGTGACCGACGAGCGGTACATCCCGTACGTCATCGAGCCGGCGGCCGGCCCGAACCGCGCGATGATGGCGTTCCTCGTCGACGCGTACGACGAGGACGAGGCGCCCAACACCAAGGGCGGGGTGGACAAGCGTACGGTGCTGCGGCTCGACCCTCGGCTCGCGCCGGTGAAAATCGCCGTGCTGCCACTGTCGCGCAATGAGGCTTTGTCGCCCAAGGCCCGAGATCTGGCAGCTCGGCTCCGGAAGATCTGGAACGTCGACTTCGATGACGCCCAAGCGATCGGCCGACGCTACCGGCGGCAAGATGAAATCGGTACGCCGTTCTGCGTCACTGTCGACTTCGACACCCTCAACGACCAGGCCGTCACAGTCCGCGAGCGCGACTCGATGACGCAGGAACGGGTGTCGGAGGACAAGGTGACCGAGTACCTCATGCAGCGGCTCCTCGGTTGCTAGCTTCAACGCTTTCTCCCAACGACTTGTCAGAATCTGAGCACCAAATATGGTGCTCAGATTCTGACAAGTCGGTGTTGCAGGTGGGGCCTATTGAGGTTGATCCGCCGGTGGTGCTGGCGCCCATGGCCGGCATCACGAACGCGGCGTTCCGGCAGCTGTGTCGGGAGCAGTGCGAGCGGAGTGAGCAATCGAAACACTGCGCGGGGCTGTACGTCTGCGAGATGATCACTTCTCGAGGCATCGTTGAGCGCGATCGCAAGACGCTGCAGATGCTTCAATTCGATCCGGGGGAGAGGGTCCGGTCAGTCCAGCTGTACGGCGTCGACCCCGCGATCATGGCGCGTGCCACCGAGATCCTGTGCAGCGAGTACGGCGTGGATCATGTCGATCTGAACTTCGGCTGCCCCGTGCCCAAAGTCACTCGCAAAGGTGGGGGCGCGGCGCTGCCGTACAAACGCGACCGGCTCCGGATGATCTTGAAGGCCACCGTCCGCGCGGCGGCAGCATACGGCGTACCGGTCACGATCAAGACCCGGATCGGTATCGACCATGATCATCAGACCTTCCTCGACGCCGGCCGGATCGCCGAGGAGTCTGGCTGCGCCGCAATTGCTTTGCATGGCAGAACTGCGCAGCAGGCGTACGCCGGTCAGGCCGATTGGGACGCGATCAGCGCACTGAAAGCGCACGTCTCCATCCCGGTGCTGGGCAACGGCGATATCTGGGAAGCCGCCGACGCGCTGCAGATGATCCGCCAGACCGGAGTCGACGGCGTGGTCATCGGACGTGGCTGCCTCGGTCGGCCCTGGCTCTTCCGTGACTTGGCAGACGCCTTCGCGGGCCGTCAGACCCGGACCCTCCCGAACCTTGCTGAGGTGATGGGCATGCTGCGCCGCCATGCTGAGTTGCTTATGGACCTGTCCGACGAGCTGCATGGCCTCAGCGACCTGCGCAAACACATGGCCTGGTACTTCAAAGGCTTTCCCGTCGGCGGTGAGTTGCGGCGCCGACTATCGATGGTGTCATCACTCGACGAGCTCGACGGCCTGCTGTCTCAGCTCGATCCCAGCGTCGACTTCCCCGCCTCGGAGTTGGGATCGCCCCGAGGGCGCCAGGGCGCGCCGCGCGCCACGGTCGCATTGCCCGACGGCTGGCTCGCCGACAGCTCCGGTGTTGATCTTGATCTGGCGGCTGCGGAGCTGGGCATCTCTGGTGGCTGACGAGGTCACCCCCCGCGCCAAGGCTTGGGCCGACACCATGGCCGGTCACCGCGACGGGGATCTGGTACGCGCCCACTCAGATTGGCAGGCCAAGCCAGGACCGGGACCCATCGTGCGTCGCGAACTTCGGGAGCAGCGCGAACGAGCGACGCTTCGACCCGGCGCTGCCTTTGCCGACGGAGCGGGAAACCGGGCGATCGCGGAGGAACCCGATGACGAGCGCACCTGCTTCGAACGTGATCGCGATCGGATTGTGCACTCCACTGCTTTCCGACGCTTGGCCGGCAAGACCCAGGTGGTCGTCTATCCAACCGACCACCAGCGCACCCGATTGACGCACGCTCTCGAGGTGGCACAGGTCGCGACGTCGATCGCCCGCGGCGTCGGGGTCAACGTGGCCCTGGCCGACGCGATCGCCCTCGGGCATGACTGCGGTCATGGTCCGGGCGGACACGCAAGCGAGGACGCCTTCGACGCCTTCATTCCCGAGGGATATGATCACGGCCCCTGGGGTGCCGACGTCGTGTTGCACGGTCTGAATCTCTGCGCCGAGACCCTGGATGGGATCCGAAACCACTCCTGGTCCCGGCCTGCGCCGCTTACCGTCGAGGGCCACATCGTCAGCTGGGCCGATCGGATCGCCTATTGCGCGCACGACCTCGAGGACGCCATCCACGCCGGGATCGTGGCGCCGAATGATCTTCCTGAGGAGATCGTCGACGTCTGCGGGCGAACCCGAAGGCAGCAGCTGAACACCTTCGTCCTGGCAGTCGTGCGAGCCGTTGAGGAGCATGGAGAGGTGGCGATGCCTCCCAAGGAAGCGGCGGCCCTGGCGGCTCTCCGGACCTTCAACTACGAGCGCATCTATGTGCGGCCTGAGTCGCTGGCCCAATCTCGCGCGGTCATCGAGGTGCTACGTGCGCTGGTCGAGTACTACACCGATCGGCCAGACCTCATGCCCGACGGGCGCGAGATCGCAGCTCAGTCCAACGCCGCGGTACGCGCCGCAGTGACCTACGTGGCTGGCATGACGGACAGATACGCCTTCGACATGGCCGTACGCCACCTCGGCTGGCAACCTGAGCGGCTGCCGCACGGCATCGACCGGGACACCTAGTTCCCGGCACGCCCGGGAAAGTCACAGCTCAGCCAAACCGCCATTGGAGCGGTCCGGATTGTGTTGTAATCGCCCGGTGGAGCAGCGCGTACGCAGCATCAGCGTGGCGTCGCTTGCTTGGCGGATCGCCGCCACCGTGCTGGGCATTGGACTGCTGCTCAACGGCTCACTGCTCATGAGTGACGACGCGTGGCCGTTTGGACCGCTCTCCCAGTACGCGTTCTCCCCGTCCAGGAACTCCACGATCGTGATCACCCGCGTTGAGGGCCTGCTCGCTGACGGACGTCGCGTCAACCTGCCGCTGCGTGTCGAAACGGCAGGGATCAGCCGCGCCGAAATCGAAGCGCGCATCCCGCAGATCACCGCTAACCCGTCGCTGCTCCGATCTGTGGCTGACGGGTGGATGTCCCGCCACACGGCCGAGCCGGCGCTGTTGCGGGTGTGGCTGGTGCAAGATCAGACACGGCTTGTCGACGGTCGGGTTGGCCCGATCCGTCTGGTCGAACTCGCAGCGTGGGAGCTGCCCTCGTGAGGACCCTGCGATCGGTGGTCTCCTGGTTCATGCCGGTGGTTCCGGAGTCGCGGGTCGCGGTGCTGCGCACGGTGCTGTACCTGTTCGTGATCATCGACATCCATCTCATTGTGCGCGATCCCATCCCACTGAGCAGGCATCCAGAGCTCTACCAGCCGCTGATGATCGAACGCCTGTTTCGGTTACCGCCGCCCAGCGTGCCGCTTACGATCACGCTCTACCTGATTCTGATGGTCGGTGGTCTGCTGGCCGCGGCCAATGTGCTGCCGCGCCTGGCCGGTGGGGTGGTGGCGGCAGCCTTCACGTGGTGGACAGCTATCGGCATGAGCTACGGCAAGGTCGACCATGATCATCTCGCACTGGTCGTTGCGTTGTGGGTGCTGCCGACGGTGGGCGTCATCGCGGACCGGTGGCGCAGCGTGGAACGCTCCCGGCAGGCCGGGTGGGCGCTCAAGTGCATCCAGATCTCGGTCATCTTCACTTACTTTTTGTCCGCGCTCACCAAGATCCGCAGTGGCGGCTGGAGCATCACCAGCTGGCCCGAAAGTTCGATCTTGCTCTGGGCGATCGTTCGGCGGCCTCACGGGCTGGGCCAATTCCTGTTGCCCTATCCCGAGCTGCTCCACCTCATGCAGTGGTTCTCCTTCACCGCCGAGCTGACGGCCGTCGTGGTCTTGTGGCTACGGGGCCGAGCTTTGCTGGCCGCGGCGGTCTTCTGGATGGGATTCCACGTTTTCACCTTGGCGATCTTGTACATCCACTTTGCGCCGACGGCGATTTGCTGGCTCGCCTTTGCGCCGTTAGAGCGCCTTGCTCCCTGGCTGCGTCGGATCAAAGCCAGGGGGAGGGAGCGCGCAGGCGGGAGATCCGCCGGGCATCCGGTGCCGGTTCTTCGCGATCAGGCGGTAGACGGCGGCGGCTAGTGCGCGGATGACAGGCAGGTTGATGAACCGGCCGACCACCCCGTACGCGCCACCTCGGAACTTGAGCCACTCGGCAAAGGCGGCGGCGCCACCGTAGATGGTTCCGTCAGTCTTGATCCACAGGGCCTCGCGTTGCGTACGCTCCGTCGTCGTGCCCAACGCAGCAAGATCCGTGAACTGCCAGGGGACAAGCCGGGGGTTCGGTCCCTCCCGACGCTGCAGGCGGCGGTCCAACCAATATGCGCTGGAGGTGCAGAAGGCACAGTCACCGTCGAAGATGAGCCAGGGCACCTCGCGAATCATCAAGCCCCCTCGAGTGTCGGCCGAATCTTATGTGCACGTCGCTTGCTTGGTCTCCACGGCTTGCAAAGCATGCAGACCGCCAGAAAGCCGTGCAGACCAGCTCGGCCCGGCGAGCTGCCTCCTCCGCTCAAACTGAGCCTAACGCGGCCAGCCGAACGTTAGACTGCTCCAGACTCCGGGCTGACATCCCGGGACCAAACCGGGGGGAAACGATGACCGATCTAAAGCCGAGCACTGGGGCTGGCGCTCGCAAGCCGAGCGCTCCAAGCGAACCTAGTCCGGCAAACACCCAACCGGCCACACCCATAAAACCGGCCCACCCAACTGCCACGCAGACGGCGCCGACCAAGCCGAGCCCGGCAAGCACCAAGTCGGCAGCGCCAATCAAACCGGCTCAGCCAAGCGCCGCGCGGACTGCAGCCCCAACGAAACCGGCTCCGACAAACGGAGCCCAGACTGGCGCACCCACCAAACCCAGCCCGGCGAACGGCAAGCCGGCCTCGCCGATCAAACCGGCCCAGCCAAGTGGTGCCCGGCCGGTCTTGCCGACCAAATCGGCCCAGCCAAGTGCCGGCCATCGCACCACCCCAGCCCAACCTAGCCCGGCGAACACGCAGGCTGCCGCAGCATTCATCAAACCGAGCCCGGCAAAAGGCCAGCCGGCCGCGCCACTCAAACCAGCCCAGCCAAGTGGTGCCCGGCCGGTCTTGCCGACCAGACCGGCCCAGCCAAGCGCCGCCCAGAGCACTGCTTCGACCAAAGCCAGCCCGGCGCAAGGCCAGCCGGCAGCGCCAGTCACACCAGCCCAGACAGGTGCCCCTCGGCCGGTCTTGCCGTCTAGACCGGCCCAGACAGGCGCCCCCCAGGCCGCTGCCTCGACCAAACCTGGCCTGGCAAAAGCCCAACCCGCCGCGCCGACCAAACCGGCCGAGCCCAGTGCGGCCCAGACTGCTGCGCCGACTAAGCCCAACCCTGGGGCAGCGGCTCCGCCTGCTGCGCTGACTAAGCCCAACCCTGGGGCAGCGGCTCCGCCTGCTGCGCCGACTAAGCCCAACCCTGGGGCAGCGGCTCCGCCTGCTGCGCCGACCAAGCCCACTCAGGCAAACGCCGCCCGCACTGCAGCGCCTACCAAACCCGGCCCCGCAGTTCAGCAGCCGGCCCCGTCAACAAAGTCCGCGCCGGCGACCAAACCGGCTCAGCCAGGCGTCGCTCAGACTGCAGCCCAAATCAAACCGAGTCCGGCAAGTACACCGGCTCCTGCCCCAGGCGAGCCGAGCCTGTCGAGCGCCCAGGTGGGCGTCCCAAGCGGACCGCGCCCTGCAGAGGGCGAGCCCGCTGCTACCCCGGCCAAGCGCCGCCGGGTATTGCCGATCGTGCTGGCCAGTGTGGCGACAACCTTGGTGGCGGTGCTGGCGGTTGCGGCCCTTTTTGTTGGTCGGGTTGAGAGCAGCTTGACTCAAAACCTCGAACGCGAGGATTTGATGCCCACCGACTCGGGCACGGCTGGTCATCCGACCAAGGAACAGGTGGCCGCCGATGCGCTGAACTTCGTGGTAATGGGCTACGACAGTCGCGATGCAAGTGTTGCCCGCTCTGGTTCGCTGATGATTGTGCACCTGAACGCCAAGCGTGACCAGGCGTATGTCATCTCGTTTCCACGTGACACGTGGGTGTCTGTTCCAGGGCGCGGCAACCACAGGATTAATGCCGCCTATGGCATTGGAGGCGCCAAGCTCACCGTGTCGACATTGGAGAACCTCACCGACACACGGATGGACCACGCCGCATTGGTCGATTTCCAGGGCTTTGCCAAGCTGACCGATGAAGTCGGCGGAGTGACGGTCTACAACAAGACCGGCTTCGTCTCCCATAACATCCCCTACCCGAAGGGCAACATCACCCTCTCAGGTGAGCGGGCAATCTACTTCGTTGGAGAACGAAAAGCGCTGCCCCGCGGTGACTTTGACCGGGCCACGAACGAGCGCAACGTGGTCCGGGCCATCATCGCCAAAACACTGTCGACCAAGATCATCACTGACCCAGGGAGACTGCTCTCCGTCGTCAGCGGAGCGGCCGAGCACCTCACCGTCGATAAGGGCCTGACCAATGCGAAAATCCGCAGCACGGTCCTCTCCCTCCGCCTGACCGACAAGGACGTCCACCTGATCAAGGCCCCGACATCCGGCACAGCCAAGAGGAACGGCCAGAACGTTAACGTTGTCGACAAGGCAAAGCTGGGTGAGCTGCGCACCGCGTTGAGAGAAGACAAGGTCAACGAGTATCTGGCGAAGTATCCGCAAGGCTGACGCCCACGGGCGAGTTGTGGTGTGTGCTCCGTCCAGCTCCGGAAAGTCAGGCTCCGAAAGGTCCTGTTTGACCTGGAACGCATCCTGATGTTGCCCGGCCTCGGTGACATAGACTCCCGTCCGTGGCAGGGCGGATCAATGAGGAAGACATCGCCGCCGTACGCGACCGGGCCCGGATCGAGGAGATAGTCGGCTCATACGTCACCCTCCGCAGCGCGGGCGGGACGATGAAGGGCCTCTGCCCCTTCCACGATGAGAAGACCCCCAGCTTCCAGGTCACACCCTCCCGCGGCTACTGGTACTGCTTCGGTGCCTGCGCCGAGGGCGGTGACGTGATCGACTTCATGCGCAAGATCGATAATCTGAGCTTTGTCGAGGCGGTCGAGCGGCTGGCTGATCGCGTGGGCATTCAGCTGCGCTACACCGACGACGCCGGGCCGCGGCCCGAGCCCGGGGCACGAATGCGCATGGCGGAGGCACTCCGGCTGGCGGCGGACTTCTTTGTCGAGCAGCTCGGAAGCCCTGACGCCGTCGCTGCTCGGCAGTTCTTGAACGAACGGGGCTTCGACCGTGAGGCGGCACAGCGGTTCGAGGTCGGGTTCTCACCCCGGGACGGTCGCGCGCTGCTGCAGCATCTGCGCGGGCGCGGGTTCGGAGATGTCGAGCTGGTATCGGCCGGACTAGCCCGCGAATCTGGCTGGGATTTCTTCCAGGGGCGCCTGATGTGGCCGATCCGCGACTCGGGGCGGCAGGTCGTGGGCTTTGGGGCGCGCCGGCTGTTCGAGGACGACCGAATGCCTTCGAAATACATCAATACTCCGGAAACCCTTCTCTACAAGAAGTCTCACGTGCTCTATGGGCTGGAACTTGCTCGCACCTCGATCAGCAAGAAGAGCCAAGCCGTGGTCGTCGAGGGTTACACCGATGTGATGGCGGCCCACTTGTCGGGTGTCGACACGGCGGTCGCGTCGTGCGGTACCGCCTTCGGTGATGATCATGCTCGGTTGTTGCGACGGTTGATGGGCAATCATGACGCGTTCCGCGGCGAGGTGATCTTCACCTTCGATGGCGATGCGGCGGGACAGGCGGCCGCGCTGAAGGTGTTCGCAGGTGACCAGAATTTCGTGACCCAGACGTATGTGGCGATTGAGCCGACTGGTCTCGACCCTTGCGACTTGAGACTGCAGCGCGGAGACGCGGCCGTACGCGAGCTTGTCGCCCGACGGGTGCCGCTCTACCGCTTCGTGATGAACAACGTGCTCAAGCAACATGATCTTGATCGTGCCGACGGTCGACTTGCGGCGCTGCGATCGGCCGCCCCGCTCGTCGCAAGCATCAGGGACAACGCGCTGGTGTCTGGCTACGCCCGCGAGCTGGCTGGCTTGCTCGGCATGGATGTCGAGGAGGTGCGGGCAGAGGTGATGCGCGCCGCGGCCAAGTCAGGCCGGCGGCCGGCCATGGGGAGGCCGACGACCGCTGATTCCAGGGCCGCGTCCCAGCCGGAGGCTAGCCCGGCGCTTCCGTTGCTGCCCAGCCCAGGCGATCGACTGCTCGCTACCGAGCGACAGACTGCCAAGCTGCTGATTCAGAATCCGGATCAGTTCCCAGACAGCTGGGATGGCCTCACCACAGGCGACTTCACTCACCCCGCGTACGCCGCAGTCTTCGCCGCCGTCGAGAAGGCAGGGGCCGAGCTAGGCGGCGCCCAAGTGACTGCGAACACCGAGTGGGTACATCGAGTGTCGGCGGCCTGCGAAGCGGATGAGATCCGATCACTGGTTGCATCGCTGGCCGTCGAGCCGCTGCCGGTACACGGCAATGTGACGGAACGCTTCTTGATCGCACACTCAGCAGGACTCCAGCTACTCACCGTGATGCGTACCATCGCGACGCTGAAGTCGCGACTGCAGCGTACGAATCCGGTTGAGGAACAGCACAAGTACAACCAGATGTTTTCCGAACTGGTGGTGCTGGAGGCCCGCCGTAAGGCACTCCACACCCGCAGCATCGGCGCCGAGGACTAACCGGGGTCCCATTTGTGCCCTGCTCGCGCATCGCGCTTTGGATCCGCCGCCGTCGTCGTCGCTCGCAGAGGAAGAGCGCCTCTGCTCACTTCTCCTCCGTGCGGCGGCGCGCGATTCCCGACGCTCGCAGGGCCGCGGGAGGAGCGCATCGCGGTTGGTTATCCACAGATTTGCCGTGAGTAGGTGTTGTCAGCGGTAGCGACTGCCTCAGAGTGTGGGCATGACCGAGGCTTTCGACGATGTCCGTACCGAATCCCTGCTGACGCACGCCGAGGTTGTCGAGCTCCAGTGCGCGATCGAAGCAGGGCTGCTCGCGCAAGAAGCGCGAGTATCGGGCACCGGTTTCGCTGATGCGACAGATCAGGAGTTGAGATTCCTCGAAAGCCAGGGAGCGTTGGCGAGGGAGCGATTCATCCAGGCCAACCTGGGTCTTGTCGGGATGGTCAGTCGCCAGCTTGCGGCACGTTGCCAGCTTCCCGATGCCGAATTGTTTCAGGAAGGCTGCGTCGGTCTGATCACAGCTGTCGAGCGGTTCGACCATGCGCGGGGATACCGCTTCTCCACCTACGCCCTGTTTTGGATTCGTGCCTTCATAGGTGCGGCTACCGCCAAACATCTGGGAGCCATGAACCTGCCGACCAGCCGGGCCGAGCAGCTGCGCGCCGCGCACGGGATAGAGGCTGAGCTCACTCAAAGCCTCGGCCGCGCTCCAACGCTGCGAGAGCTGGCCGATGCCCTTGGCCGCAGTGAGGATTGGACAGCCGGCCTCCTTTCACACCAGCGGCCTCGGTCGCTGGAACTTGTCGATGGCACCACCCTGGAGCGCCTGCAGGCCCGGGACGAGCTGGACGCCGTTCTCGCCGAGCCGCTCCCGGTGCGGGAACTGCTCCTCCGGCTGGGGGACCTTGACCGCCGCGTCTTGGAGCTTCGACTGGGCTTTGCCGACGGCGAGCCCAGGTCGTTCGCCGAGACAGCGCGAGCGCTTCACATCTCGGTGACTCGGGTTCGCCGCATCGAGGCGCGGGCGCTGGAGACATTGCGGGGGTACTGTCCGCAACAGGCCTCGGCTCAGCTCTGAGCCCATCGGGAGCTTTGGCCGAGCACAATGGCCGGATGGGGAACAACACGGCTCGCGGTTCGGCCTGGTGGTCGCGCAGCCGCGGCTTGCCCAGGGCGATCTATGACTCATGGAGGTCCTCGCTCGCTACCCAACCGGGCCGACCCGCCCGCATCCTCGCATGGGCGACGACCTCGACGGGGTTTTGCATCGCCAGCCCGGCCAGCTTGTCCTACGGAGACGAGCAGGGTTGGAAGCACGTCGGATGGCACGAGATCGAGCGAGGCGCCTGGAATGCTGAGCTTCGCACGCTGACCTGGGCGCTACACACCGCGCCAGGCAAGCCATCCCCCCGCGGCTCGCTCGAACTAGTCGAGCCAGGACGGTTGCCCGAGCTGTTCCGGGAGCGGATCGTGGCAACGATCGCCATTGAAAAGTTCGTCCCCTTGATGGGAGAGCGCGGTGTCACCATCAGCGCCCGACGTGATCTTGGTGGTACCGGTGCGGTCGTCTGGCACAGCACGCTTACGCGAGGACTGAGCTGGCAGACCGCTGGCGTACGGGCCGCTGTTGATCAAGCGATGGAGCAGGTGAGAACGGAATACGACGTAGGCTGAGCTGGCTGCTAAGGTACGTAGCCGCGTGGTTGTCAGT
>DATLPF010000136.1:0-12909 GCA_035535875.1 Propionibacteriaceae bacterium | reverse complement strand
GCCGCCTCCTGGAGCGCACGACGATGCCGATCGATGAGATCGGGTTCGTCGTTGGCTACGAGAACACGGCGTTCTTCCGGCGCCTGTTCCAACGCACGACCCGTCTCCCTCCCGGCTCCTATCGACGAAAATTCGGGGTGGTGGGTCTGGTACCGGCTGGCGCTGCCCGGAGCCGGGTGAGCAGCTCGTCGGCCGCGGGTCGCCTGCCGGAATAGCCGTGCGCGGCGCAAAACCCGGCGCGTCCTAGCCGCGAGCTGAGAGCCCGGCCCTTCGATACACCTCGTCGATCAGCTCAGCATTGGCAACCGAGTCGTCGACATCGATCAGGAACTCTGCGCCAGTCTGCAGCGTGTCCGCAAGGGCGGCGAGCTGGTAGGTGTAGGACGTCTGGGCGCCAAGAGTCTGCTCCTCGGTGCTGCCGTCTCGAGTGATGACGATCCGGTTGTCCAGGTGCGGGACCGCGAACGCTGGGACGACTGCCGTGGCGGCTGTCCCGATGACGGTCCAGACCATCTGCCGACCCTGCGCGTTCATGTCCCAATGCAGCCGGCCCCGGATACCGCCTGGATAGGCCAGCTCGACCCACATGGCAGCATCGACGTCGGGCTTCTTGAGGGTCGTTTCGGCTCTAACCACTGATGGTGCTTGATCAAGCCAACGACCGACCTGACGGGCGGCGTTGAGCACGTAGCAGCCAAGATCCATCGTCGCTCCACCGGCCAGCTCCAACGACCATCGAGGATCGCTATCTGGCGGGCCGGGGATGCTCAGCTCGATGTCGACCTGCTGGACGTCACCCAGCTCGCCGGAGGTGACGAGCTCACGGAGCCGCAGATTCACTGGATGATGCAAGTAGTGGAAGCCTTCCACGATATGACCTGATGCAGTCCGAGCGACATCGCGTACCATCAACGCTTCGGCCGCGTTGCTGGCGAAGGGCTTTTCGCTAAGCACATGCTTTCCGGCATTCAATGCGTACTGGTTCCACTTGGCGTGCAGTGAGTTGACGAGCGCGTTGTAGACGACCTCGACCTCTGGATCGTCAATGACCTCGGCGTAGGTCTGGTGCACCCTTTCGACGCCACGTTGGGCCGCGAAGGCCTCGGCTCGGGATCGGTCGCGGGCGGCCACGGCGACCAGCCTGTGGCCGAGCACTCTTGAAGGCTCGACGATCCCGTCATCGGCAATGCGTGCGGCGCCGAGAACGCCGATCTTGAGCGGGGCCATCAGCGGGGACCGTTACCGCGGCGCCATTGGCCGCACTCGGCAACCCAATGGAATCAGCATGATGATCAACCTCTGCGTTCGTCGTGCCCAGTCAGCGTCTGGCTGTTTCATCAAGGTCTTCGCGGCGTAGCGCAGACCCTGCATTTGATCAAGCTCCCGGTCACAACGCTTCTGAACAGCGTTCACCGTGGCACCCCCGCCGTATCGACGCCGAATGGCACTTCGCACCAATTACTCGATCTTGGCGTCGTCTGCAGGTGAGGCGGGGCCCAAGTAATTGATGCGGAGTGGGGAATCGGAGAGATCGCCGAGCCATCCTCGCTAGGACATCCCAGACCCGGACAGACCGGCCCGCAGGGCGGCATCGAGCAGCACCGCGGAGGCAATCTCGAGGCCTTCTATGCGGCCGAGCGAAACATCCTCGTGTTCGATGTTGACGAGCATGTCGGGGTCGACCACGTGCAAGGCGGAGAGCCAGGTCGACCAGTAGACGGCGTCGTGGCCGCGGCCGAGTGCGACGAACTCCCAGGCAGCCTCCTTCGGCCACTCGTTGGCCCACTCGTCGCCGCCGAGATTCGTGCGTGGCTCATCCCGACCCAGCCGGCGGAACCGATTGTCGAGCACACCGTAAACAGCGGCGGCGGAATTGATACGTACGTCCTTGGCGGCGGCATGGAACACCAGCGGGCCGAGGTCCTGGACCACGGCCACCGGATCCATCCACTGCCAGAACAGGTGCGAGGCGTCGAGCTCGACGCCGATGTTGGAAGCGCCGGTGCGCTCCACGAGCTCACGGATACCGGCCGGGTTGAACACCAGGTTCTGCGGGTGCAGCTCGAGCGCGACTTTGACGTCGAGGTCGGCCGCCTCGCGGTCGATCTCGCGCCAGAACTCCTCGGCGACACCCCACTGGTAGTCGAGCACGTCGAGCGCGGCCGAGTTCCATGCGTTCACGATCCAGTTCGGCCGCCGGCCGCCCGGTTCTCCCGCAGGCAGTCCCGACATGGTCACGACGCGGTGCTGGCCCAAACGATTCGCGAGCCGGATGCTGCGCCGTACGTCTTCGGCGTGCTTTGAACCGATCACGGGATCGGGGTGCAGCGGGTTGCCGTTGCAGTTCAGGCCCGCGATCTCCACGCCGGTGCCCTCGAAGAGTCCGAGGAAGTCGTCTCGCGCAGCGTCGGAAGAGAGGATGTCGTCGAAAGTGGGAATGTGCACGGGCGGCAGGAAACCACCCGAGTTGAGCTCGATGCCAGTGAGGCCGAGCTTGGCGATCACCTCGATCGCCTCCGGCAGCGAGCGGTCGTGCAGGATCGCGTTGTAAACCCCGAACTTCATCGCGCGACCGCTGCTCGCGGTAGCGCTACCTTGACCGCTGCGCCGTCGCTGGCGGCGGACTCCGCGACCGCCGCGAGAATCTCCATGTTGTGTACGCCCTCATCGAACGAGGCGTTGCGGGGCAACGAGTCGGCCTCGTCGATGCCAGCGACCTCCTCCAGAAAGGCGCGCGCCTGGAAGTAGAAGCACTCGTTATGCCCAAGACCTACGCCTGGCGCATCCATCGGCAGGCCGCCGGCGAAGTATGGCTGGTCCGGGCCGACGATCACGCGACGGAAACCGCGGGTGCCAGCGGCCCCCTCGTTGAGCATGAGCTGAAACTCAGCTGGACGCTCCTGCTCCCATTTCGCCGCGCCCTTTTCACCGAACACCTCGAGCGCGAGGCCATTCGGGTGGCCGGCGGCGACGCGAGAGACCTGCACGACACCGACGCCTTCCTCGAGCCGTGCGCTAAAGCTGGCGTAATCGTCGTTCTCCACCGGCTCCTTGGTGTCGCTCACCGCGACATGCGCGTGGCCGACGACGACCCCCAGTGGCACCGGTCGCTCCGTGATCGCAGTCGCGAATCGGCCGCCGCTCACCTCCTGCACCTCACCGCCGAGGAACTCGACGAGGTACGCGACATGACTGCCGATGTCGGCGAGTGCGCCGGAGCCCAGAGCGCCCTTGTATCGCCAGCTGATCGGTCCTTGAGGGTCGCTTGCGTAGTCGCACCAGTACCGGCCGTCGAGGTGCAGGACGCGACCCAGCGCGCCAGAGCTGATGAGCTCGCGGACGGCTGCAACGCCAGGCGCCCGGCGCAAGGTGAAGCCGATGCTGACCACTGTGTCGGCGCTGCGGGTGATGTCCGCCATGGCGCGGGCATCCTCCAGGTTGTCGCTCAGCGGCTTCTCGCAGAGGACGTGTTTGCCCGCGGCGACCAGTCCCTCGACGATCTCGCGGTGCAGGGTGTTGGCCACAACTACGCTGACGACATTGATGTCGGGGTTCTCCGCGATCGCCTGCCAGGAAGTGTCGTTGCGCTCGTACCCGAACCGCCGCGCCGCAAGTGAGCCAAGCTCAGGACTCACGTCGCCGATGGAGACGAACCGCAGGTCCGGCAATGTGGACTCATAAAGCGTCGGCGCGACTCGGTAAGCGGCCGCGTGCGCCCGGCCCGCCATGCCCGCTCCGATTACTGCGACTCCGATCGTCATGGACCTCTCCTTTGAGTAGGACTCACCCCGGGGTTTGGAACGCACTGAGCCGCGCCCTCCGGGTAACGTATCTAATCAAACTTTGTCCTGTCAATAAGACACATTCGGCAGGGGTCTGTCGTCGCAGATCACCTCAGTCGTGACAGCCGAGCACGTTCTGGTCCCAGTCGATCACCGATCCGGTGACCACGCCGCTCCGGTCTGAGAGAAGGAACACCACGAACTCGGCGATCTCAGAGACCTGACCGAGCTTGCCCATCGGCAACCTGGCCGCGGCCGTGGAAACCCAGTCGTCGCTTGCTCCATGGAATGCGCGTTGGGTGGCATCCTCACCCTCGGTCTCAGTCCAGCCGATGTTGAGTCCGTTGATCCGGATGCGGTCAAAGCGGTGAGCGTAGGCAGCATTCCGAGTGAGGCCCACCAAGCCCGCTTTCGCGGCGACGTACGGGGCTAGGTAAGGCTGTCCGCCATGTGCGGAGAAGGAGATGATGTTGACGATCGATCCGGGCGCCTGACGGCGGCGCATATCCTGCACAGCTGCCTGCATGATGAAGAACGGTGCCCGCAGGTTGATGGCGATGTGAGCGTCGAAGAGCTCGACGGTGGTGTCCAGCAATGTTCCACGTGTGGTGATGCCCGCGGAGTTGACGACGCAGTCAATCCTGCCGTAGCTGGCCACGGCGGCGCTCACGCTTCCGGCAGCCGCAAGCGGATCGGCAAGATCAACAGCGTGGAAACTGGTGTCGGTTCCGTTGCCGGACAGCTCAGCGGCGAAGGCCTCACCCGCTGCTCGGTCTCGCCCCGTGATCATGATTCCGGCCGCCCCATCGGCTGCAGCCTCTCGGGCGATTCCGGCGCCGAGCCCTCGAGTTCCCCCGCTGACCAGGATGATCTTGCCCTCGAGGAGGTGGGTGCTCATCGGGACTTCCTCTCCTAGCAATTTCCTCTCCTAGCAGGGCGATACAAAGAGCCTGACGTCTGTCACGCCGAGATCATGACGAGGGAGTGCAAAGGGCTCACAGCGGCCCAAGCCGCACCGTCTGGCTCGTCTGGAGGCTCTCGAGCGCAGCATCGGCCAATGCCAGCGCCTCACGGCCATCGGCGAAACCTGGATTGGGCTGGCCGCCCTGTTCCATCGCGGTGATCAGATGGTCAAGCTCAGCGCGGTAGGCCGGGGTATAGCGGTCGAGGAAGAAGTTTAGGTACTCCGGAGCGGCCTCAGTTTGAGTGCCGTTGGACAATCGGACGCTGGTGGGATGCTGGTTGCCGACGCTCAGCATCCCGGCGGAGCCGAAAGCCTCCAGCCGTTGGTCATAGCCGAAAACGCTGTGGCGGCTATTGGTGATCTGGCAGAGCGCGCCGTCGGCTCCGCGCATCACAACAACCGCCCCGTCAATATCGCCGAGCTCGGCAATGTAGTCCGCGACGAGGTTGGAGCCCATGGCATAGACCTCTGCGACCCCACCAAGGAAGAAGCGCGCGAGGTCGAAGTCGTGGATTGTCATGTCGCGGAACAACCCGCCAGAGACAGCGAGATACTCGCGCGGTGCTGGGGCTGGGTCGCGGCTTACGATTGTCAGCTGCTCAAGACGACCAATTTCGCCACTGGCGATCCGCTCGCGCACCTCGCGAAACGAGGGATCGAAACGCCGGTTGAAGCCAACCATCACCGTTGGGTTAAGCGCAGCAATCTCCGCCCAGCACCGATCGACTCGCGCCAAGTCCAAGTCGATCGGTTTCTCGCAGAGCACTGCCTTCCCGGTGCGTACGGCGCGGGTCAGCAAGTCGACGTGGGTTGGCGTGGCCGAGGCGATCACGACTGCGTCGACACTCGGGTCCTCCATTGCGGCGTCAACCGAGGGAGCCGTGCTGGCGCCGTACTGCTTGGCCACTTCCTGCGCCGCCGACTCGATCGGGTCATACACCCAGGCCAGCTCAGCCTGGGGATGGACATCGATCGAGTCGGCGTGTACGCGCCCAATCCGTCCGCAACCGAAAAGGGCGAAGCGGATCACCCTCGAGTGCCTTCTAGCTCATGCGCTAGCTCGGTGAGCTCATCGCCACCCGCCATCTGTCGGGTGAGCTCGTCAAGGTTGACCTCGGATCTCTTCTTGTCCAGGACGGCCTGGCCCAGCTTCAAGATGATGAAGTGGTTGCCCACCAGGTACGCGTGGTGCGGGTTGTGAGTGATGAACACAACGCCGAGCCCAGCATCACGGGCCGCCGCGGTGTACTTGAGCACCACCCCGGACTGCTTGACACCGAGAGCGGCCGTCGGCTCGTCCAAGATCAAGACCCGAGCGCCGAAGTACACTGCGCGCGCGATCGCGACGCATTGCCGCTGACCGCCCGACAAGGTTCCAATGGGTTGATCGATGTCCTTGACGACGATGCCCATCTTGCGCAGCTCCTCGTCGGCGATGCGCCTCATGTCCTTGATCTTCATTCCGGATAGCGGAAGCTTGCTCCCAGTCATCTCCGAGCCGAGGAAGAAGTTACGCCACACCTCCATCAGGCCGACCACGGCAAGGTCCTGATACACCGTAGCTATGCCGTGAGCGAGAGATTCACGGGGAGTTCTGAAGTGAACCTCTTCGCCATCGACTTTCACGTGTCCCTCATTGTGGGGATGCAAGCCAGAAATAATCTTGATCAATGTTGACTTGCCCGCTCCATTGTCGCCAAGCACACACGTCACCTCGCCCGCGTTGACGACCATGTTGATTCCCTCGAGGGCTCGGATCGCTCCGTAGGTCTTGCCAACATCGATCATTTCGACCAGAGGCTCACCCTTGTGGAGTGTTGGATCGGCATGCTCTTGCAGGGTGTCGGTCATGTCAACCCACCTTTCTTAGAGTCGAGAGTCTCTTCACGTACAGGTTGACCATCACGGCGAGCAGCAGCATGACACCGAGGAAGGCCTTGAACCAGTTCGGGTCCCAGCCTGCGTAGACGATGCAGAGGCTGGTCATGCCGAAGATGAACGCGCCGATGGCCACGCCCCACGCATTGCCGTAGCCGCCGGTCAGCAGCGTCCCGCCCACCACTGCCGCGATGATGTAGAGGAACTCGTTGCCCACGCCGTTGCCTGCCTGCAGCGTGACGAACCGATACAGGTAATGCATGCCGGTGAACCAGCAGAGGAAGGACACCGTCATGAACAGGCCGATCTTTACTCGCGTCACCGGCACGCCGACGGCGCGGGCGCTGGCGGCGTTGCCGCCGACCGCAAAGATCCAGTTGCCGATCTTGGTCCGCTGCAAGATCCAGGCCGACAAAACGACGAACAGCAACCACCAGATGACGGTGATCGACAGCGTGACGGAGCCGATCTTGAACTCGTGGGCGAAGATGAAGTTCAGCGACTGGAAGCCGTCCATCTGGTTGATGTTGGGGCTCGAGACGGATCCGGTGACGACTTTGGTTACACCGAGGTTGGCGCCCTGCAGCACGAAGAACATGCCCAGCGTGATCAGGAAGCTGGGAATGCCGGTCCGCATCACCAGATAGCCGTTGGTGAAGCCGACGCCCAGGCAGAAGAGCAGCGAGATGATCACGCCGACCCACAGGTTCAGCCCGAGCTGATAGCACAGCATGCCGTTGATCAGGCCGGCTGAGGTGACGAGCACGCCGGCGGACAGGTCGAACTCGCCGCCGATCATCAGCATGCCGACACCGACAGCCACGATGCCGATGGTCGAGGACTGGTAGAGGACGGTGAAGAACGCGGCCGGTGTGCGGAATGCCGGTGCGACGATCAGGAAGAAGATGAAGATGACGATGGCCGCGACCAAGGCTCCTATCTCGGGTCGGCCGAGCAGTCGGGTCGTCCAGGTGACTTGGACGCGGTTAGAGGCCTCGGCGGGCGTAGGCGGTGCGGTCTTGACAGGTGTACTCATGTTGCAGCTCCGGTGAGTTGTCTTCGCGGTGGTCGGGCGAAGCACTCGCCCGACCACTCTTGGAGGCTTTCGGCTATCGGGTGTTGTTCTGGACGAACGGCAGGATGGTGTCGATGTTGCTGCTGTCGACGAAGGTCGGGCCGGTCAGAACCGGCTTGCCACCACCGAGGATATTGCCGTTCTTCTTAAAGAGATAGAGCTGTGTGACGGCCATGTAGCCCTGCAGGTAGGGCTGCTGGTCGATGTAAAACTGGATCTTGCCGTCCTTGACAGCCTGCGCCGCGTCCGGGCGGGTGTCGAAGGTGCCTACCTTCGCCGAACTACCGGAACCCTCGAAGGCCTTCAGGGTGTCCATGGCCTGCGGTGCGCCGAGGGTGATCACCCAGTTGATGTCCTTGTCCTGAGTCAGCTTGGCCTGGATTGCCGAAGTGACGGCCGAGTCGTCCTGGCCGTTCACCTGCAGGTTCTCGGTGTTGGGGACGCTGTCCTTGACCCCGGCGCAGCGGTCCTCAAGGGCCACCGACCCGGTCTGCTGGATGGTGCAGAGGATCTTGGTGGCGCCGGCCGCCTTCATCCTTTTGCCCGCTTCCTGACCGGCGAGTCGCTCATCGGAGGAAAAGTGGGTGAGCGCGCCCGCCTGCTTGTAATAGTCGAGGCCGGAGTTGAAGCTGTCCACGGGAATGCCGGCTTGGACGGCTTTCTGGACGGTGGGAATCAGGGCATCCGGGGTGACGAGCGTGGTCGCAATGCCATCGACCTTGGAGTCAATCGCGTTCTGTATAAGAACGGCCTGCTTGGTGGCGTCGGGATCGGCGGAGTATTTCAATGTCGACCCAGTGTCCTTGGCCGCCTGCTCAGCCCCGGCCCTGATCCGGTCCCAGAAGGTATCGCCGGGCGACTCATGGGTGATCATGGCTAAGGTGTAGCCAGATTCGCCACCTCCGCCACCGCCGCCCTGGTTCTCTGGGGCCGGGGGAGCGCCGCCGCCGCTACAGGCGGACAGCGCGAGTAGTGCAGCCGCCGCGAGGGCGGTCAGGGTCAAGCCCTTCCGGGATCGGCCAAGGGCCCTGCCCTTTGCGGATCGAATCGGGATCATCTGTGATTCCTTTCGTTGTGTCTTCGGGCCAAGCCCGGACGCGAGAATGCAGTGAGCTGGAGCTCACGACGCTCAACGTAGTTAGTGAGGCAGATTTGGGCTATAAGTGAGGCGAGATCGTCGCCTACACGTGATGCGGGATCCCGTGGTCCCGGCGAGGGACGCCTGTCACAGGTTTTATGCCAGGCGGTAGATGCGCACTGCTTGCTGCGCGATCGTACACAGGAATGAGCGGGCCAGAGTTGTGACACACGCAGGACCACTCGATGGGTGCGCTCGGAGGCTCGAGAGGCAAGTGGTGGGCTACTCATTGAGCTGTCCTCCAGTGTCAAAGGGCCGGCGCCCGTGCCGACGGGCCCTAGCGTTGCGTACTCACTGAAGCCTTGTCAAGAGTTTGTTCTAACATTCTTACCTATAGCTGACTTGGGATGACGGGTCATGACGACGCAACAAGTTGCAGCGAGCAGAACGAGCAAGAAACAGAGCGCGATGCGCGAGCAGCCCAAAAGATGGGGTGCTACTTGGCGTACTTAGCCAGCCCTGAGGTATCTCCGCGGGCAATGTCAGAAAACATTGCCTTGGATTTGTTCGGATCCCACAACACGGCCGAGCCCACCGGCGTAGATGCACCTGTAGTAGACAGCGGTACGGTCAGCGTGAGCCCGTTATCGCCAGAAACCTGCTTCATAGCCAGGGCCAGCAAGAGCGCTTCAGGCAGCGAGGTGTCGCGGCCAAGCTTGATCGCCTCCGCCGTAGCCATGCAGAAATTCCAGTAGCGGACTGGATTGAGCACGGTTGCCGGGGATGCGGCCTTCTTGGCCACTGCCGCCAGCATCTCTCGCTGCCGCTCCACCCGTCCAAGATCACCACGGGGATCCGCCTTACGCATCCGTACATAGCCGAGGGCTTCGGTGCCGCTGAGCGTCTGGCAACCCTTCCGCAGGTCGAGGTGGCTGTCCTGGTCCTTGATCGCATTCGGCAGGCACATCCGGATTCCGTCAAGCGCGTCGATGATGTTGACGAAGCCGCCAAACCCGATCTCCATATAGCCGTCGAGACGAAGCCCGGTGTTCTGTTCGACCGTCTGCACCAGCAGCTCAGGGCCACCGAACGCGTACGCGGCGTTGATCTTGTTCTTGCTATGCCTCGGAATGTCCACGTACGAGTCACGGGGGATGGAGATCAACGCCGACTTACCGCCTGGCGGGACGTAGACCAGCATGATCGTGTCCGTACGCTGGCCGCCTGTGCTACCTGTCCCTAGCCGTCTCTGCTCGGCCTTGCTCAGCCCAGCGCGGGAGTCCGAACCCACGAGCAGGAAGGTCTTGCCCGGTTGATCAGCGGGCCGCTGACCGGATGGCGCGGCGTCGACGCGGGCAATCTGCGTCCACGCGTATGCAGGTACGCCGACCAGCCACAGGACGAACAAGAGAAGCAAGATCAACAACACCCGGAAGAACTTCCGAACCGGATGTCGTTGCTTCGCGGGCCTTGCAGGTTGGGGCGCCGCTGGCCTGCCTGGTCCACCAGGTCCGCGCGGCGGGCCGGGCGGCGGTGATCCTGGGCGAGGCGGCGCGGACCCGTAGCCGGTAGGGCCCGCCGGGTACGGTGCCGGGCCGGGCCGCGCGTCTGGTGCGGCAGTCCCGGATGGATTCGGCATCACTCGGGTCCGTTCGGGCACCACCTGCTGACGGTCACGCCCGTATAGCCAGTCGAGATCCTCGTCGCGCCCCGGAGACATATCAGCAAAGGTACCTGGGGACGCGGGTGTGACTTCGAGCTCGTCGGCGTGGCATCAGCATCGATGCCGCAGGCACCGCAGATACTGGCAGGGATCTTCCCCACGTTTTACCTTCCCCAACAGCAGACCGAAAGGCTTCCAGGTGTCTGTTCGCACCGCGGATGCTGCACCGCGCACTCCAGCTTCGATTCACACGTGTTTGGAGCGCAGCGATCGCATCAAACGACGCAGAGGTCTGACCTTTCTAGCGATGACACTGGTGTTGCCGGGGTCCGCTCAACTTGCGGCCGGTAACCATCGCCTCGGTCGTGTGGCGCTTCGAGTCTGGGCAACCCTGTGGTGCCTCGCGATGTTCGCTGCTTTGCTGGCGCTGATCCTGCCTCAGGCTGCGCTGGCCGTCATCACGCACGGTCCAACGCTGATGGCGATCCAGATCGTGATCATCGCGCTGGGTCTCGGCTGGGTTGCGCTCATTGTCGACGCGTGGCGGCTCGCGCACCCTTGGGAACTCCAGCGTTGGGGCCGGCTCGGCTTCTCAGTGCTCAGCCTGGCCGTCGCGCTCACCATCTTCGGCGGCTTCATCGCTGTGGGTTCGATGGTCTCTGCGCAGCATGACTTGACGACGACTGTCTTCGGCGGCGGGGGTGACCAGGTCGCGAAACATGGGCGCTACAACGTCCTGCTACTTGGCGGTGACGCGGGCCGGGATCGTGTCGGACTGCGGCCCGACAGCATGACCGTGGCGAGCGTTGATGCCGACAGCGGCAGGACTGTGCTGATCAGCCTGCCGCGCAATATGCAAGCGGCCCCATTTCCCAGCTACTCGCCACTGCATGCTCGGTTCCCTCACGGGTTCCGCTGCTCCGATGGCTCCTGCATGCTGAACGCGATCTACACCTACGCATCCGAACATCGTGATCTCTATCCCGGCGTGCCGAATCCGGGCGCTCAAGCCACCAGGGAGGCTATCGAAGGGGTGACCGGGCTCACGATCAACTACTGGGTGTTGATCGACCTCAAGGGGTTTGAGTCACTGGTGGACTCGGTCGGCGGCATCAACATGGACGTCTACCGCCGGGTTCCGATCGGCGGTGGCAGCACCAAGATCCACGGCTACGTCGAGGCGGGAAAGAACCGGCACCTGAACGGTTACGAGGCGCTGTGGTTCGCTCGCTCGCGCTCGGACTCTTCCGACTACGACCGGATGGTGCGGCAGAAGTGCGTCATGAACGCGATGCTCAACCAGTTCGACCCGATCACCGTGCTGACGAAGTTCAACAAGATCGCGGCAGCCAGCCAAGAGGTGGTCGCCACCGACATCCCGACCTCAGAGATCGGGCCCATGATGGATCTGGCGCTCAAAGCCAAGCGGCTGCCGCTTTCGAGCGTGGCCATGATGCCGCCACTGATCAATCCGAACTCGCCGGACTTCACCCTGGTGCGCCAAACCGTCGAGAAGAGGATTGAGACCTCCGAGGCCATCGACCGTCCAGTGGCCGAACCAACACCGGCCAGCACAACGAGTGCGACAGCCAAGCCCAAACCCACGGCGTCGCCGTCCAGGGATGCGCAGACCGACGATCTAGGAAAAGTCTGTTCAGCCTGATCGCAATTTTGAGCTGCTCGCGCATCGCGCTTGGAATCCGCCGCCGTCGTCGTCGCTCGCAGAGGAAAGAACGCCTCCGCTCGCTCCTCCTCCGTGCGGCGGCGCGCGATTTCCGACGCTCGCAGCTGATGACAGGATGGGCGGGTGAAGTCCGCGGGGGATCGAGTCGGCACAGCCTGGCCAGGTGTCTCGGTTGTGATGCCAGTGCTGAACGAGGAACGTCACCTCGAGGCTGCGATCCGCAGGGTGCTCGACCAGGACTACCCCGGCGAGCTCGAGGTGATCATTGCAGTGGGGCCCAGCAGTGACCGAACGCCCGAGATTGCTGCTGCGCTTTCGGCGGTGGACCCGCGGATCCGCGTGGTCGACAATCCAGCCGCGCGTACGCCGGCCGCTCTGAATCTCGGCATTGCCGCGTCGCAACACGAGATCATCGTCCGCGTCGATGGACACGGTGAACTCACCGACGGCTATATCAGAAGGGCCGTCGAACTGCTCGACGAGACCGGTGCCGCCAACGTCGGCGGCGTCATGGACGCACAGGGAACCACGCCGTTCGAGGAGGCTGTAGCCACGGCGTACACCACGCGACTGGGACTGGGCGGTTCAGCGTTCCATCTTGCCGAATCATCGGCAGCTGAGGCAGAGACTGTGTTTCTCGGCGTCTTCCGTAAGGATGCACTCATTGCCGTGGGTGGCTTTGACGAGAGCATGCATCGCGCCCAGGACTGGGAGCTGAATTACCGCTTGCGGACCAGCGGCCACAGGATCTGGTTTTCGCCCGAGCTACGGGTGACTTATCGCCC
>DATLPF010000135.1:0-5521 GCA_035535875.1 Propionibacteriaceae bacterium | reverse complement strand
ATCACCACACCACAACTACTACCTCGTCACCAACACCGGAACCCACAACCTCAGCAACGGACCCTTCGCACGCCGCATCTGGAAGGCGGCGCAGCCTCGCGCCGTCACGTCATCAAAGCTGGATAGTCCGCCCATCTATCTATCTCCCTGAGCACCTCTGCCGACGTCGAGCGCGACTGGGTCAGGGAGACGATCGGCGTGCCCGCGCGCTGCGGCGCAGATGCAGAGCGATGCCGCGACCCCGTGGTGGGTGGGTGTGATGCTCGCCTCATCGCGGCAGCACCTCGCGCTCACGCCGGTGCCATGCGGGGCATCCATTCGAAGCATTCTCGATGGCGGCGGCAGTCCCTCAGGTCACGATTCCGATGCCGCGGGCCCGCGCAGGTCGCGAAAGGCTCGTACCAGCTCGGCCTGCGCATCCTCGCTCAGCGTGGCGACTGGCACTGTGCCGAGCGCGCGAATGGTGTCGCGCATCTGTGCCACGTAAGTGGCGCAGCCTTTGCAGAGGCCGAGGTGGGCCTCCACCTCTTCGGTCATGTCCGGGTCGAGCACACCCTCGAGATAGTCGGTAACCAGTTCCACGACCTCCTGACAGCTGACCGTCAGGCCGGGTGCGCGTTGCTCGTGGTTCATGAGCCCATCGCCGAAGCGCCGGCAGCGTAGTAGAGCTCGAGGTGCGCCCTCAAACGGGAGCGGCCGCGGTGCAGCAGCACGCGCTGGTTACTGGCGCTGAGGCCGAGAATGGAGCAGACCTCATCGGAGGACAACCCGTGGACGTCGCGCAGCGTCACCACCGTCCGCTGCCGCTCGGGCAGCTGGGCCAAGCCGTCTTCGATCTGGCTACGACTTTCGGCAGCCATGGTCTCCTCCTCGGGTGAACGCGGCCAGGGCCGTGGGCTGCCGAGCGGAGTCCAATGTCGCGGCCAAGCATCGTCCGGACCTTGGAAGCGGTCTGGATCCACCGCCGGGCTGTCATCGTCCACAGGGCCTAGCGACGACCACGGCACGGTACGCGCTTCGCGTACGCCGCGGCTCCGGCCGATGTTGCCGAGAATGGCCAGCATCCAGGTCCGCAGCGACGAACGGCCTTCGAACCGGTCCAGGCCACGGACCAGTGCCATCCAGGCATCCTGGACCACTTCCTGCGCTGACGCGTCCGTCGAGACATAGCTGCGCGCCGCGCGCAACATCATCGGGGACCACGCCCGTACGATCTCGGCGAAAGCCTCTGCGTCGCCCGCACGGAGCCGATCGACCAACGAAGCATCGGCGGGACCGGCAGTCTTGGACGCCGGTTTCGGAAGCCGGCCAAGATCGCCGTCCTCGCTCGACATCCCGACACCTCCCATACGACCTGGCTAAGATCGGGCGCTCCTCGCGAGCCTAGCGAGGCGCTTGCACCTGAAGCGAGTCCTCGCCGATTGCGGGCCCCATACATGATCAGGACCGAGCCCGGCGCTCGGCTTCGGAGATCGCCCAGGCGGCGTTGGCCAGGCCGATGTGGCTGACCGCCTGTGAGAAGTTCCCGAGCAGCTCGCCACTATCCGGGTCTACTTCCTCGGCCAGCAGATCAAGATCATTGGCGAAGTGCCGATCGGAGAGGAGCGCGTGGTCGGCGATGGCGGTGCTGGCCATAAGGGCTCCTGGGTGCGGACTGGGGTCTTGGTTAGCAGTCGGCCGAGACTCTCCTAGCGTTACACCAGCTCGTACGCGCAAAAAATTTCGGCGGCTCACGCCGTGACGCCGGCGGTCGTGCAAGTGACAGTTCCCTCGTAGGGATTCCCCACCGTCAGTGAGGTGTGGTTGCACGTGCTCGAGGCGTACGGACTCTGACGCAAGCCAGAGGGATTTACAGTCTCCGGATTCGTTAGTCCGACTCGGAATGCTCGGCCATTCCGGATACCTCGCCGAGCCGATTGACATGCTCATTGAGAGCATCGAGGACGGCCGTGAACTGCACCTGCGCAACCTTGGCAAACATCCGGATGTACTCGACGTCTTGGACCGAAGCGTCCGGGCCGTTGGCGCGCTCGACGGTCGCCGTGGCGCGGTCGACCGCCCCCTTTGCGGCCACTTTGGCCTGCTCCATGACGTCGCGCTGCTGAGACCGCGCCGTCAGCAGCAAGTCACGAGCGGATTGCATGGCTTCATCGATCAACGAGTCGGCGAGCTGTTGGGCCTGGTTGAGGACGCTAACGGCCTGGTCGGTGGCCATTTCCTTCGGGTCTGCCTGAGCATCGTCGAGCTGGGCGCGTAGCCAGTCGTTGTCCTGGGTCAGGGTCGCGATCTTCGCCTGCAGTCGCTCGAGGTCGTCGCCGACCCCAGTGAGGAACGAGCGGACCTCTCCGTGGTCGTAGCCACGGAGCCGTAGGGTGAAATTTTTGCGACGTATCTCTTGTGGACTCGCCGAGACACGCGGTGAGTCGGTCTTGCTCATCGTATGCACCCCCACTGCTACCTAGTCTCCAAGGCGTCAGCTAACTCCTGTTTCGGTGACACCGCACCCTGGAAATCAAACTGCTCGCGCCGAATCGACGCGGCCGGCAGGCCTACTGCCTCAAGCTCGTGGATAGCGTGCCGGACCATTCCGGGCGAGCCGCAGACCATGGCCGTACGTCCCGACCAGTTCTCGGCCTTCGCAGCCACCGCGCCGACAAGCCCTCGGGCGCCGTGGTACGTGGGGTCATCGGAAACCACCGGGGTATAGGCGAACCATGGCTTGCGAGCCAGCCTGCTGAGGTGCTCGTTGTCATAGAGGTTCCAGGGCATCCGCGAGCCGTGGAACAGATGCACCCATGGCGCTCTGCCGGTCGCCTCCCAGCCTCGGTCGATCTGCTCCAGTACAGCGCGCAGCGGGGCCAGACCGGTTCCACCTGCGACCATCAGGAGATCGGGGAGCTCCCCATCCTCGGGCAGGGTGAGCTGCTCGCCGACTGGGGCACCCAGCCTGAGGGTGTCGCCTTCGCTCAGCCGGCGGACCACCGCAGTCGAGACGAGGCCGCCGGCAATGGGCTGGATGTGAAACTGCAGGTGCCCCGAGGACTGCGGAGCGTTCGCGGGACTGAAGTAGCGCCACACCCGGGGCCGCTGCGGGACCTCTACTGCTACGGATTGCCCAGCGCGGTAAGGAAACTCCTCCCGTGGCGCGACCTCTACTACGGCAACTTCGACCGAGCGTCGCTCGACCGACACCACATCTGCCTCCCAGGAGGCCGGCGCAACCTCTTCATGCTGCTCGGCTGCCGCGACCATGACCTTGGCGACCAGCCCGTACGCCTCCGCCCACGTGGCGGCCAGATCGGGTGTCCACGAGGGGCCGAGGAACTTCTTCAAGGTCGCGAGCAAGCTGGCCCCGACCGCTGAATAGTGCTCAGTCACTACAGAGAAGCGGCGGTGATCACGACCCAGCTGCTCGAGGAGAGGCACGACGCTGTCGATCTCGTCGACGTTCGAGACGACAGCACCCAGGGCGGTCACCAGTTTGTCGCGCTGCCCCGACATCTGAATCGGGAACATCGGGCGCACGTCGGGGTGGCTCAAGAACAGGTGTGAGTAGAAGTACAGCGGGACGTCGTCGCCCGCGGCAGCGACACTCGCCCAGCTCCCCTTCAGGGCGGCGGTATCCATCAGCTGGCAGACTACCCCGCTTCGACGATGTCGGACTCGGTGGCCGCAACCGCGGCGCCGGCCCTCCCAATGATGTCGTCGGGGACTCCGGCAGCCTTCATGGCGGCTGCTAGATGGCCGACGACCGCGGCGAAGTCGTCAGGGGTGATCCCGAGGCCGTCATGGGCCTCGTCGAGGGGGCGGCCGCCGTAGTTGTCGGGGCCGCCGAGCACCTTCGTCACCAAGAGCACCTGGTGGCGCTTGAGTGTGGGAAGGTCGACGTCATCGAAGTACGGCGCGAGGTGGGGGTCAGCCAGAACCCGCTCGTAAAAGTCGTTCACGACAGCGCTCACGGCAGTGCCGCCACCAATAGTCTCGTAGTCAGTCAGAGCTCCGCCAGTCGTCTGCTCACTCATTGCCTCCTGGTCCTTCCACCCCGAGAAGCGAACGGTAACAGAAAGATTACTGAGCTTTGTATTGGCCTGCAGGAAAAGTTTGGGCGCATTCCATGATGCGGGCTCGCGAATCAATCGATTCGTATCGCCGAGCTCCAGCTCAACCCGGGAGAAAGCTAAGCCGCACCTTCCGGTCCGGATTGTCAGCGTTCGTATCAACCAGCACCACGCTCTGCCAGGTACCAAGTGTGGGTCGGCCGCCAAGCACTGGCACCGTAAGCGACGGTGATATGAAGGCCGGCAGCACGTGGTCACGGCCATGACCGCGGCTGCCGTGCCGGTGCCGGTAAATGTCGTCGCGAGGGAGCAACCGGTCAATGGCCACCTCGAGGTCAGACTCAGAGCCGCTACCAGTCTCGATCAATGCGACACCCGCGGTTGCGTGCGGAACAAAGACGTGACACAGGCCATCGCCGCGGTCGCGACAAAACTGAAGAATCAGGTCAGTGATATCGGTGACAAGACTGGTTCCGGTACGCAGCTGGACGACATCGGTGTCCATTCCTCCATCATTGCGACTGCGGGCTATGACTTTCCAACTCGCGCCAATCGAGTTGGGAGATGGACCTCGAGCCTTCGAGCCGTTTCCCGACGTCGGTCGCGCGTTTCGCGCGTGGGCAGGGCTTTGCGGATCGAGTAACGCGAGCGATAGCGACGCCAATCAGACTCAGCTCGGGGCCGATTCTGAGAATCGTCGCCGGTCAAAGAGGTGATCAAGGCTCAACCACGATGTCGGTCCCCGACGCGGTGAGGTGCACACCGTCGGAATCGGCACTTACGCCGGTCAGCTGATGCCCGAACGGCAGTGTGCCGAGCGGGACCAACAACCTGAGCCGTTTGCCCAGCAGTAACCGGCTGGCTGCATCAAGCGACCCAGAACCCGTGTTGAGGCTCTCCGGTGAGATCAGCAGCGCATCGCCTTCGACCGATAAAGTCGCGTCGGCGGAAAGTGGCACGGTCTGATTCGCTATCTCGACGTTTCCACTGATCCTGACCGCACCGTCTCGTCCCGGTGCGAGCGCCAAGCGCCGACCCGTGGCCCCAAAGTAAGCATTGAGATCCTCATAGGTCAGATCCAGGTTCTCCTCTGAACGCCCGATGCCGACTCGGCGGATGTCCCGTACCAAGACATCGTGGAATGGCACCCGGACGTCGGATAGCTGGGATTCGACACGATCGATGCGCAGCGGGCCGCCCGTAACTCCCTCGGTGGTGACGTGCACCTCGGAGTAGACACCGCGGATCACCTGCGGCAGAAAGAAGATGCCGTGCACATCAACCTCGGGAGGGACCTCGACGCCGGTCGCATCCTGGATGTCGCGCGACAGCAGCGTCTCGGCGCGGATCCTTGCCAGGGTGTCCGCGCCCCACAGGAGCAACGCAACGACGACGATCAGGCCAAGCACCTGAAGGAGGAGGCGTCGGCGTTCCGGCGATAGACCACGTCGGCGTCGCCTCGT
>DATLPF010000134.1:0-18703 GCA_035535875.1 Propionibacteriaceae bacterium | reverse complement strand
GGCGGGCAGGATCCGACCCCTGGCGGCTGGAACCGGTTCAGTGTCGAGACGGACGACCTCGAGAAGGTGGTTGAAGTCCTGCGCGCCAACGGGGCACACTTCCGCAACGACATCGTGGACGGCGTGGGCGGTCGGCAGATCCTGCTCGAGGACCCGTCGGGCAACCCGGTCGAGCTGTTTGAGCCCAGCCGCGAGGAAGCCAAACTGGACCGTTCCTGAGTCGCCCGGAACACAGCTGGCAGCAAACTAGATGCTCGCAAGAATCGCGAGTATGTTCGAGTCAAGTGCTGACGAACGATCAGGGCTGACTCGATCGGTTAGCAAGGGCCACAATGGTAGGGAGCCGGTGTGACGGCGGTATTGACAGGTAACTCACCTAGTCGGAGGGATGCTGCGATGCGGGTCGTCTGGAGAGGGACTATTTCCTTTGGCTTGGTGACGATCCCGGTTCGGTTGTACGTAGCCACCGAGAGCAAGAACATTCCTTCCCACCAGATCCACGTCAGCGACGGCGGCCGGGTGCAGTACAAGCGGGTCTGCTCCATCGACGGCGCCGAAGTGCCGTACGAGGAGATCGGGCGGGGCTACGAGTCGGCAACCGGTGAAATCGTCATGCTCAGCGACGTCGATCTCGCCATGCTGCCGGCCAAGACGTCGCGTTCGATCGAGGTGATCTCGTTCCTGCCGATACAAGCCGTGGATCCCATTTACCTCGACCGCAGCTACTACGTGGAGCCCGAACCGCAGGGAGCGAAGGCGTACCGGCTCCTCCGCGACGCGCTGCACAAGCAAGGCCGGGTCGCCGTCGCGAAGGTCACGCTCCGCGATCGCGAGATCGTCGCAGCGTTGCGAGTGCACGGTGATGTGCTCATCCTTGCAACCATGCTCTGGCCGGACGAGGTCCGCGAGCCTCGATTCCCGTTCCTGGCGGACGACGACGAATGGTCGACGCCGAGCCAGGAGCTCGCTATGGCTGAGGCGCTGATCGCCTCGTTGTCGGATGAGGAGTTGGACCCGGGCAGGTATCGCGACGTACACCGAGAGACACTGAACGCCCTGATCGATGCCAAGGCGACCGGGCGCACGGTGACCCAGGATGCCCGGCCTGCATCCGCATCACCCGACCTGTTGAGCGCCTTGCGAGCCAGCATTGAGGCGGCTAAGCAACGCCGATCAACAGGGAACGGTGGTTTTCGGCGCGCCGCCGCGAGTACCGGTGCGGCCAAGAAGAAGCAAAGGAAGCCGGCGCAGACCGCACGCGGAGCCGACGCGCCGAAGAAGCGCGGTTGACTATTGGAATGTGCGGCTGGTCTTAATGGCGACGGTAACGAGGCACCGGCACAGCATCTCCCGCTATCACTGCCAACATCGCTGCTCGCCTAGCCATCTCTGGGGAGTTTCAGGGAGAGGCACTCGGTATCCGGCCATCCAGGGCGGGCGGTGTCCAAAGTGCGGTCTTGGCTGGAGGCCCACAGCCTCGCGTGGTGGCCTGTAGGCATGCTGAGGCCGAATCCCAAGAGGGTCTGCGACACGCCGAGGTAATGCCCCTTTTCTGGGGTGCCAGCTGGTACCAACAACAGTATGAGCAGTTGTTCTGACTGCGGCCTGGAAGTTGATCACTGCCACGGCACGCTGGTCGTACACGATGACCGCACAGCCGACTGCACAGATGCCGCTTGTGAACTTTTGGATCTGCTGCGGCACGCGATCATCGTCGACTGCGTCGCAGTGCTGGGTGGTTGCTGCGTGGCCGAGGAGGCAGCGGACTTCGCGGTCGCATCCTAACGCCCGGGCCTGCCTGAACGCCGATTTGCCCTAGCGCCAGGTTGCATTGTCGGCCAACGGCCACGTTAGATTGGCCCGGGGATGAGTGTGCAAATGATCGGACGCGAGCTGGACGAGATCGTCCGCGAGCTTTATGTGCTCCCACCAACCGATTTCGTCGCCGCGCGGAACGAGTTGGTGCGGCAGGCCAAGTCTGCCGGTAGCCGGGACGTCGCCGACCGGCTACAGCAGCTTCGCCGGCCTACGCGCAGCGCCTGGTTGGTCAACCTCCTAGCCCGCGATCCGACGGCGATGCAGCGTCTGTCGGCATTGGGCCGGGAGCTGCGTGACGCCCAGACCGGGCTGGCTCGTACGGAGTTGCGCAACCTCGCCGAGCAGCGCCGGCAGTTGATCGCCGACTTGTTGGATCGGACCAGGGCCCATGCCGCTGAGGTGGGCATGCAGTTGACTCCCACCGTGCTGTCGGAGGTCGAGGCGACGCTGCAGGCCGCTCTTGTCGATCTCGCGGGTGCGCTGACCATTCGCAACGGCCGCCTGGTGCGACCGCTCTCGCACAGCGGCTTCGGGCCGCGGCCACGTGTCAACGCCTCACAGATCAGGTCGACTGTCGAACTGAGGCCAATTGAGGTACCGGCCGAAGCAGCGGCTGACAACAAGAGTCCTCAGGTCGAAGATGAGCTGCAAGCCCGGCGGCAGCGACGTGCCGAGGGCGGCCACTGGACCGTCGAGCTCGTCGAGGTTGCTGACGATTGGTTGGTGGAGGACGACGATGCTAATCCAGCGCCCGAGAGTGGAGGGGAAGGACCTCGTGAGCTGCGCCTGGCAGAGGCCGCACTTGCTTACGCCGAGGCTGCGCACTGGCAGTCCGAGTTCGACCTCGCGGACGCCGAGGCAGCCGTGGAGGCCGCTGACGATGCGGTGAGCTCGCTCGACACCAAGCGGATCGAAGCGCGCCGGGACAGAGTCACCGCTCAGAGGCACCTCACGGAGGCGCAGTCGCGGCAACGGGATACGGTGAACGCGCTGGCCGAGGCCCGCCGGCGGCTCGACGCGGCACAGCAACTGGTGAGCAAGGACGAGTAGCGCGGCCTGACCGTGTCGCTCGTGTGGTGCATGTCGATAGCGTCCCCCCAGCGAGCGTGGGGTCATCCACTACTCAGCCGTCAACGCTCAGCGACTCGTCCTAGCGACGCCATCCTCGACGCGATCCTCAGCGCAGCGGTGTCAGGAGAAATGGTCGAGGAGTCCAGCACAAGGGGCTCCCGGACCCAAGGCTCGTACTCGCGATTGACGATCCCGGCCCACGCCGGCTTCACCATCCCTCCACATCGGACTTTCGGCTCTCGGCCCGGCGCCTGTGTTCATCGTCGTCCGAGCAGATCACCTCGACTTCGAGAAGCGTTGCGCCCGCCGCCTCTCCCACCGCACCAGCGGCGTAAAGCGCGGATGGTGGGACCTCTCGCTGGCGATGATCTTCAGGATCGTGACTAGTCATTCAGGGCGCTCAGGTAGGTGGCAACCCAAACCAGCGGCGCATTCCAGCGAATACAGACGTCGTTGGTGACCTCGGAGGTGGGCTCGTCGAGATAGCAGCACTGAGGTGGAAGGCCCAGAAGGCGAGAATCACAGGGAAAATCCGGAGCCGGCCGGGAGTTTGCTCCGCCGGCCAGCGCTCCCCGTGGCGGCGGAGGGAACGCATGATCGAGATCGTGGCCAAACTGACGAGTCCGCTGGTGACTACTGAAGTCGGTGCCGTACCCGGTGATGTAGCTCTGACCGAGAGCGTTCCGCCCAAGCAGATAGTCCATCCCAGCGGCGACGGCGTCTGCAAACCGGGAAGTGCCTGACGCCAGGTGGGCTATCGCCAGCACCACGAGGTTGTTGAGAATCCGTCCGTTCGACCCCCAGTCCCACCCCTCAGTCGGCGCGTACGGCTGGCCCCACGGCTGCTGGCTCTGCAGTTCCAAGAGCCGATCGGCGCCGACTACCACACTGTCGACCACCCGCGCGTGGTCGGGGAAATCGTTGCCGAGCAGCGCGAGATCGAGCCGGCCGGGCGCCGCCACCCAGTCGAAATCGAAGCCGCTCAGGTCGAAGGCATCTGCGGCGTGCTGAGCGGAGGACACCACCTGCTGGCGGTAGAGGTCCTCACCGGTCGTGAGCCAGAGTTCCGCGGCCGCCCAGTAGAAGTCGTCCTCGATCCGGTCGTCGGAGTACGGACCGCCGCCGAACTTGGCGTGGTCGTCTGGTGCGATCAAGCGAGGATGACGCAGCGCCGCCTGGTACGCCGTGCGGGACGCCTGCAACAGGGTTCGGGCGTACGCGGGATCACTAGCGCGGAACAGCCGAGCGGCCTGAGCCGCAACCGCGGCCAGGTGCAAGCTCGCCGCGGTCGATGGACGATGCAACACCCTTTCGGTCGGGTCTTCGTGCGCCCAGCCCGGCATTGGTGACCACTGCGTGCCGTGCACACGGTGGAATGCCAACCCGGCCAGCGGATCACCAGCAGTGACCTGCATTCGCAACAGCCAGTCGAGCTGCCAGCGACACTCAGCTCGGATCATCTCGGCTAGCTCACCGATCGGGCTGCGACCGGCCGTTCTCAGCAGGTCGAGCGTGCTGAGCAGCTGCCATACTGCGATGGCGCCGCTCGTCACGTACTTCCCGTAGTCGCCCGCGTCATACCAGCCGCCCGAGACATCAAACGTTCCATCACACTGCCACCCCGGGTACAGCTGCTGAGCTTCCGGCCCGGTCCATGCGGGCACCTCCAGATCGCCGCGATTCGGTGGCCGCCCGAGATGCCCTGCGGGTCGTCCATAGCCTGGCACGACGCTGTCCAAGATCGGTGTGCCGGACCGCATCACGTAGAAGAAGCGCAACGCGTCCGCTGCCAACATGTCGTAGAGGCGGCTCGTCACCTCGAAGGGGTGACTGGACTGATCGCCAGCCTCAAGCCGGAAGCCGGCTCCCCGCGTGGTGAGGCCGGTGAAGTCCAGGACATGGACGCTCAAGCCGGACGTGGGTTCCGGCCGAACCGACCAGGGTTGGGAAAGTCCGGTGTGGACGGCGACGCCGTCCCCGTTGCGAACCGTGAAGTGGATCGGTTCCTCGGCATCGGAGACCAGCGTCGCCTGCTTGGGTCGGCCGAGGAGGTAACCCAGCTGGTTCACCCGGACAGCTGGACGCCCGGAGATGATGTCCGTCATAGACCACTCCGGCCAACCCATTCGGGCAGCCTATGGCGGTCGGCTTCTGTGGTCGGGTTAGCCCGGCCGTCATGCCATGAGAGCGGCTGCCCGCTCGGCGACCATGACCGTGGGTAGGTGCGTGTTCGCCGACGGGATGTCGGGCATCACCGACGCATCAACAACCCACAGGCCGCTGACGCCGTGGACTCGGCAAGCGGGATCGACGACGGCTCCGGCCAGGGGGTCGACGCCCATCGCGCAGCTGCCGACCGGATGGTGATATGTCCACGTCTGCCTTCGCACCCAAGATCGCAGATCGGCCGCTGGACCTGGCCCGTAATCGACGCCCCCTGCGAGCTCCTCGACAGCGCTGACGTGAGCAAACTCGCGCACCCTTCGCAGTCCCTCGACCATCCGGTCAAGATCATCGGCCTCGCGGTAGTAGCCGAGATCGATACGCGGAGGTGCGGTGGGATCGATCGACCGGAGGGTGAGGCTGCCTCGCGACTTCGGCTTCAGCAGCGCGGTGCCCAGGAAGAAGGTGCTGGGGTCACCCTCGTAGGGCCCCGAGACGAGACACTGCAGGTCGGGTGCGCCGCCCGAATCGGTTCCAGAACTATGGAACGTAGCGACGACCTGGAACACGGGGACCGGGTTGACCGGTCGGTCATACCCCAGATCAACCGACACGGCTGGGTGGTCGATGAGATTCTGTCCGACACCGGGAAGGTCCGCGACGACGGGGATATCGAGTTCACGAAGAGTTACTGCCGGACCAATGCCCGAGCGCATGAGGAGTGCCGGGCTCGCGTACGTTCCCGCCGAAACCACGACCTCCTGGGCGTGAACCTCCTCACCCGACAGCAGCCGTACGCCGACCGCACGAGCACCGTTCACGATCAGCTCGGCAACCTGAGCATCGCACTGAACAGTCAGATTTGGCCGTCCCTCAGTGGGCCCTAGGTAGGCAAGAGCTGTACTGATCCGCTCACCGCGGCGGGTGGTATTAACCGGGAGGCAGGCCAGACCGACTGCACCAGGCTCATTGGCGTCGGCGATTCTTGGGAACCCGCAATCCTCAAGCGTCTTGAGGCCCGCCAACGCGACGTCAGTGAGTTCGCCGTCGCCGTACCGTCTGATGGGCAGCGGGCCGCTGGAACCATGCCACTCCGCCGAACCGAAGTCGGCGTCTGTCTCGAGCTTGCAGAAGTAGGGCGAGACATCGGCGAACGACCATCCGCTATTCCCGGCGGAGGCCCAGCTGTCGTAGTCCGCCGGATGTCCGCGGAGTGCGAATGTGGCGTTAGTGGACGAGCAGCCGCCCAGCAGCTTGCCCCGGAAGAGCGAGAGCACCGACCCATCGGCGCTTGGCTCGGAGAGGTATCCCCAATCATGGTCGAAGGTCGGTCTCCGGCCGTCGCGTACGTCCTCAGGCATGGGCGCCCGCAGATCCGGACCCGCCTCGAGAAGCAGCACTGACCTCTCAGCCATCTCGCTCAGTCGGCTTGCCAGGACACAACCAGCCGCACCGCCGCCCACGACGATGACATCCCATTCCTGCAACATTGGTCAGCTCTCGGGTGTCGGTGAGATGTTTGGTTGAACCTTAAGACGTTGTCCGGATCGTACGTGTGCTTGACCTCCGCAAGCCGCCGCTGGGTGGCGTATCCCCGCGACGTGTTCTTGGTGCGGGCGCACCCGGTCTTCGTAACGCTGCCGGAACAGCGCCACCGTCGATATGGACCTCGAAGCCGCCCAGCATCCTGCTGCGGACTTGCTGCGGCGCCATGCGTTCAGTGTCTCCCCCTTCAGGCCGATCGGGCTCGCCGGCTGGATGCCGAGCAAGCCCTGGTCGCTCAATCCGCGTCTCGATCTGCTGGCCGAGGGGTGACCGCCCGAACGTCGCCGGACGGCTCACGAGACGTCGGCGGGTTGCACCCAAGAGCGGCATCCGGCTGATCGCCTCGACGATCAGCGCCTCGCGCTTGAGCGGCTGCCGGGCGAAGAAGAGCAGGTCGAGCGGATACCACAGACCGACCCAGCCGATAACGAGGAAGACTCCGTTGCCGAGCAGGTTCTGCCAGAAGTCCGGGACGTCCGGCTGGAGAAACCCCGAGGAGAGCAGCAGCCCGACGACGAACAGGATCGATCCGGTGCCGAGTGAACGAAGCCCCTGCCGCCAGGCCATCTCTGTCTCGCGCTGCACCCGCGCCAGCCGCGCCTCGCAGTACCGTCGGAGCGCGGCGTGCAGGGTCTCGGCCATACCAGGGGTGATCTGCTCCGCCGGCAGCGTCAACACGATGCGGGCCTGCCGCTCCACATTCGACCGGCCGAGCAGCTCGTGCACGATCTCATCGGCCCCCGGCTCGATTCGCGCGGCGCGCTCCAGCATCGCCTCGGGCTCGACGCTGAACAGCTCGGCCGGGCGGTAAAGCGCGACGATGACGTCCTCGCCAACCCGCCGCGGACGGCGTTCGGCGCCGGCGCTCATGCCGCCCACCGCCGATCCGCGGTGAACGTCACGACGACCGAGCGGTCGTACCCCAGTGCGGCGAGCCGCTCGTGGAGGTCCTGGCGCACGGTGTCGCTGTCGGCGATAGTGCGGATTGCCGATTCCGCACCGACGACGAAGTCAATCTCAATGTCCATTCGGTTCCCCACCTTGGATGCCCGCAGAAAAGACTCGGAGAACGCGTACCGCTCCTCGACGGCAGCGATGCAGGCGCGCAGCTGGTCGAGCACGTCCGCCTCCGGGGCCATCGACAAGATCTCCCGCAGTCCGGAAGCGATTAGCTTGATCGGGACCCAGAGGAACGCCAGCGAGACGAGCGTGACCATGGCGGGATCGACGTAGGCCGCCAGGTCGGCGCGGTCCGCCGCCACGAGCGCATAGGCAACGATAAAGCCGACCAGCACCCCGACCGACAGCAGCGCGTCACCCAGCCACTCGGCGGCCTCGGCGCGGACCAGATCCGAACCATCCCGGGTGGCCCGCCGGAGCACCAGCCCTACCGTCAGGCCTCCAAGCGTGGCCACAGCCGCATAAACGACAGCGGAGCCGACTGCGATCTCCCGGCCGCCGTTGACGATGTCCAGGATCCCGCCCACCGCGGCGTACGCGCAGAGCGCACCGAGGGTGGCCGCCTTGACCACGACCACGAGGGGTTCGGCCGCGTCACGCCCCCATGGGAAGCGCTCGTCGGCTCCGCGCCGAGAGAACCGCAGCGCGAGCACCGCGAGCACCGACAGCCCGATGCTGACGAACGAGTAAAGCCCATCGAAGACGATCATGCTGGACCCGCTGAGGATGCCCCACACCGAGGACAGCACCGCGAAGCCGGCCGACGCCCAGATCGAGAACATCAGCAACCGCTGATCGCGTGCCAACTTCGCGCCGTCCATGGTCGAAGGTTCTCATCCGAAGTCGCCCGAAGCCACGAGCAGCGCTGGCGGGTCCCGCCTCAGCGGGTCACATCCACGGTGGTGTCTGGCGCCCCGGGGAGCGATGCTGACCCCAGGGGCAGCGGAAACGTGTAGCACACTGCAGTACCTTCCACTGCCACAACACCGTCCTGGCGTGTCACGCTGGTACGCAGCTTGGTGATCGGCTTGTCTGCCCGTACGTCGGTGATCTCGACCCGGCCGGTGATCGTGTCGCCGGGTCGTACGGGCGCTTTGAAGTCCCAATTCACGTTGAGAAACACCGTTCCCGGCCCCGGGAGCTTCTCTGCCGCGACGGCATTGAGGATGGCAGTCGTCACGCCGCCTTGGACGACGATCTCGCCGAAGCGGGTGGCCTTCGCGGCGTCGAGGTCGTAGTGGAGCGGATTGCGATCTCCGCTGAGTTCAGTAAATCGGGCAATGTCGGTGTCCGTGACGGTGCGCGACATCTCGGCCGTAGCGCCGACAACCGGCGCACCGTCAGGCCAGGCAGTATCGATCTGGCGCAGCCAAGCCAGTGCGGCCGACGCAGAGTCGAGCACCGAGATGTGACCCGCGCTCGGCTCCAGCCGTAGCTCAGCTGCCGGGCAGTGGGCTGCAATCCACTCAGCGTGAGCACTCGGCACCATCCGGTCATCTGTGCCGTGCATGATCAATGTCGGTGCGGTGATCTCTGTGAGATCAAAGCCCCACGGGGCCATCGCAGCGACATCATCCCCAACCATGCCGTCGGGTCCGTTGGCTGTTGCGGCCTGAACGATGCCGCTGAACCAGGACCACTTGCCCTCGAGCGCCGCATAGTCGGCCGGGATAAAGGACAGGGGATCGAACTCATTCCCAGCTAGCACCACTTCGAGTTCAGCTCGTCCTCGAGTAGCAGCCCGAAGTTCGCGTGCACTGCCGTCTGACATCCCCGCGAAGTAGTCGAGTCCTTCGGCTGGCCATGGCGCCGGACAGGAGATGCTGACGACCGCAAACACGCGATCCCGAAGCAGAGCTCCGCAGGCCAGGGCACGGGCCCCGCCGCCGGAGTGGCCGAAAACGGCGAAGCGTCCGATGCCCAGCTGATCGGCAACCTGGCGAGCGTCAGCGGCCGCAGACGCGACGCTCGCGCCGTGATAGGGAGTCGAGCCTCCATAGCCGGGTCGGTCATAGCCGATCCAACGGATACCAAGGGAACGCGCCGCCTCGAACAGCGGTCCGGGCGGCTCACCGGTATTGGGCGTGCCGTGATGCCACAGCACCACCAGCTCGTCCGGGCGTCCTGTGGGGCCCACGTCGTAGGGTGTGTAGGACACGCCCGCCGTCGGTGGGGACATCGACCTCGCGCATAGTGGACTCCTTCAATCAGCAGTTCAATCCGTTGGGAGGATCGCGTGTTCCGAGGATTCGCCACCATCAGTTTCTATGCCGATGACATCGGCGCAGCGAGCACCTGGTACGCGGAGTTGCTTGGCATGGAGCCGTATTACGCCTTCCCGCCGCCGCCCGCCCCGCCGGCCTATCTAGAATTCAGGATCGGCGATTCCGGCGACGAGCTGGGGATCATTGACCGCAAATACGGCCCAGAAGGAGCCTCCAACGCCCCCGGGGGAGCAGTGACGTACTGGCATGTCGACGACCTCGAGGCGACAGTTGAGAAGCTCCTGGCGATGGGTGCCACCGAATACGAGCCGGTGACCGCGCGCGGCGACTCTGGCTTCAGAACCGCATCGGTGATCGATCCGTTCGGGAATGTCCTAGGCATCATGCACAACCCGCACTATCTCGAGGTGCTTCAGGCCACGATGGGTGATGCGGGCTGAGCATGCCGAGAGTCTGCTTCAAAAACTTGACAACATACTGCGATATATGACAGTATGTTGTCTATGACCACGAGCACCGCACACCTGGGTATCTACAACACTCTTGCCGACTGGGAGGTCGGGCACCTCCTCGCCGAACTGCGCACGGGCCGCTTCACCGGCACCCCGTGGAACATCGTGACCGTGGCCGAATCTCGTGAACCGATTACCACGATGGGCGGCCTCCGTATCCTGCCCGATCTGCTACTTGATGATCTTGATCCCGCGTCAAGCAATCTGCTGATCTTGCCCGGCGCTGACATCTGGGACGCCGGGGGCGGGGGAGCGTTCGCTGCAGCGGCGGCACAGTTCCTGGATGCCGGCGTTCCTGTGGCGGCGATCTGTGGCACAACCGCAGGTCTTGCCCGAGCCGGACTGCTCGACAGACGCCAGCACACCAGCGCGGCAGCCGAGTATTTGATGGCCACCGGGTACGCGGGCGGAGACCTCTACGTCAACGAGCGTGCAGTCGCGGACGGCGATCTCATCACCGCCGGCCCACAGTCGCCGGTGCAGTTTGCCTGCGCGACGCTGCGACGCCTCGGCTTGATGTCAGATCGCACGCTTCAGGCCTACGAGGGCGTCTTCCACAGGGGTGACGCGACCGAATTCCCCGTACTCATGCAGGCTCAGCACGCCGCATGAACACGGCGCAGGACACGCAGCGGACGATCGTTCCGCCCCGCGAAGACTGGCCCGACCTACCACCACCTACCGAGGCCGGTGAGGTGCTGACGGACCTCATCCTCACCACCTTCCGCCTCAACGGCCGCCTCATGGACGTTGCTCAGGACATGGCGGGAAAAGGTGGGATAACCGCGGCCTGGTGGCAAGTGCTCGGAGGCGTGTTGGACAAACCGCGCAGCGTAGCCGAGATTGGCCGGCTCATGGGAATGACCCGGCAAGGAGTGCAGCGAGTCGCCGACCTGCTCGTCGCGCGGCAACTCGCTGAGTACCGCCCAAATCCTGCACACCAGCGAGCCAAGCTACTGGCCTGCACCGAAGCGGGCTATTGGGCGATACGGCGAATCGGTCTCGTCCAGCGGCCGTTCGCGGACCGGATCGGAGCTGAGGTGGGCGCCGACCAGTTGAGGGCTGCATTAACAACCATGCGACACCTCGTCGACGTCCTGGAGGCAGATTAACTAGCCCAGAACGACAAGCTCACCACTCCGGCTAGCCGAGGAGCCACTCCAGGCAGGCGCGCTGTACGCCGGCGTCTCGGCCAGCACCGAAGTGATCAAGGTTTGGATGGATATGGATCACCATCCGCTCGGCCGCATCAGGCGCGGTCAGAGCAAGGGCCGTCTTGAAGGCGTACGCGTTCTGGCCGTTGATGTGTCGGTCGTTCCCGCCGAGGGGTGCCATCGCCTCCTTGTTCCCGCCCAGGAAATGCATCCACAGCGCTAGCCGGTCGCTGGCGCCGGCCTGGTCTGGCCGAGCGGCGAGCACCGGGATGTCATCGACCTGCAGACTTCCATAACCGACGGCCGGTTCTGCCCGGATAGGCTCAGGCTCGTCTCCCTTCCCGAATCACTTATTGAGCGGACACATTGCCCGGGTTACGTCAGCCTAAGGGTGTAACTGCCACAAGCTGAGGGGCTGCGATACTCAGCGCGTATGACCGTCCTCGCGTTGAAACTGCTGCTCGCACCGCTGCTCGTAGTCGCTTCCTCGCTCGCCGGGCGACGCTGGGGTCCTCAGGTGGCCGGCATCCTTGTCGTGCTGCCCGTCGTAGCCGGGCCCATCTTGCTGATCTTGTATCTGGAGCACGGCCGTCGGTTCGCAGCTCACGCCGCCCGGGCCGCCACCTTGGGCATCGTGCCGCTGGCTTTGTTCGCGTTGGTCTTCGGCTATCTGTCCAGACGTCATGGCTGGCTGGTGACCTTAGCGGTCGGTTGGATTGCGGTGCTCGTTGCAGACCTCGTCCTTGCTCAAGTCGACGTGCCTGCAGTCGTTGCGCTCGCGCTCGCTTTGCTGGCTTTGCATGGAGCCAATGCACTGCTACGCCGACTGGGTCAGCCAGCTCCGGCCCCTCCGCCATCACCCTGGTGGGATCTGCCAGCCCGGGCGGCCGCAACGGCATTGCTTGTTCTGTTGGTGACCGGGCTGGCAGCCTCGCTGGGCCCTGCGCTGACCGGTATGCTCACGCCCTTTCCGATCGCGCTGAGTGTGGTCTGCGCCTTCACGACAGCACAGGCCAGTCATGCCGGGGTTCTTGCTCTGCTGCGCGGGATCGTGCCAGGGCTCGACGGTTTCGCGCTGTTCTGCTTTCTGATCGCCGTCACGATCAACGACGTGGGTGGCGCGTCGGCGTTTGGTACAGCCACCGCGGCTGCCGTGATCTTCGCGATCTTCCTGGTAGCAAAGGCACCAGCACAGTCAGAAGAGAGATTGCCATGACGAGCGTCTCGCTGCAGCCTGAGGACAGGCCTCAAACCATTCGCGTGCTGACGTTCAACATCTTGTCGGCTGATCATGCGAACTGGGAACGCCGCCGCCAGGTAGCGCGGTCTGGGCTTCGGGCGATTCGACCCGACATCGTCGCGCTGCAAGAGACAACACCCGGACAAGCTCGCGATCAGACGACCGATCTGTTGGGGCCGGGATACCACGTCGCGGAGCATCCTTCGCGATCCGAGGACACAGTCGGCTCGGCGCTTGCCAGTCGGTGGCCATTCACTGCCGTGCACGAACTCGATCTGAGTGTCGCTCCGCGCGTGCCCTTTGCTGCGGCTGTGCTGGCCGAGGTGCAGCTCCCGAGGCCGTTTGGGCTCACCGCATTCGTCCATCATGGAGCGGCCTACCAGTTTGGTTACGAGCGAGAACGTGAGCTGCAGGCTGTCGCATGTGCTCGCTTCGTCGAAGACCATTTGGCAGCCAGAAATGATCATGTCGTGCTGCTCGGTGATTTCAACGACACTCCGGACTCATCGAGTGTGCGGTTTTGGACTGGCCGGCAGTCCTTGGAAGGTCTCAGCGTGGCGTATCAGGATGCGTGGGAGGTGAAGCACCCAGCCGACGCCGGCCATACGTTCTCACCGGACAACCCGCTCGTACGCGCCGGAGAGATGCCACTCGAATTGGGCCGGCGGATCGACTACATCATGATCAGAAGTGGCACTCACGGACCCACGCTGGACATTGCCGATTGCCGCCGAGTGCTCAACAAGCTGGTGGCCGGAGTCTGGGCCAGTGATCACTTCGGTGTCATGGCTGATCTGCAGGTCCCGGCACATCCGCCGGGAACTTGGCATGACCTTGATCAACGATGACGGATCTGCCTCAGCGAGATCGGGGCCGGAACGGCTATCGGTTCTGACCTGCCAATCGCTAAGGGCGGGCGCGCCACGTTCCCACTGAGCCCGGCCACGGTTAGGGTCACATTCATGTGCATTCGACGCCTGCGGACGTCGTGGCTCGCCTTCATGATCGCGAGTATCTTGCTTGCCGCCGGATGTCACGCCACGCGACCGGGGAACCCCGCACACGTCGTCGTATCACCCGCACCGTCGCCGGTTTTCCCCTCTGGCCCGAACACGGTCGTCCCGACCCCGCCTATCCATGAGTCGGCAGATGACGCCGTCGACCGCGTGATAGCGATCTCCATCGACGGCCTCAACCCACGTGCGATCCAGAAGCTCGGCAAGTCTCGTACCCCGGCGTTTCACCGGCTGATGCGCGAGGGCGCCTACACCCTCAATGCACGAACCGTCCGCGAGCAGACGAGCACCATGCCCAATCACACCGCGATGCTGACCGGTCGACGAGTGGACAAAAAGCACGGCGGGCACGGATATGCCGTGAACTTTGACAATGGGAGGACCGTCCATCGAGCGGCCGGACACTACGTGGCCAGCGTGTTCGACGTGGTTCACGACAATGGCGGGTCCACAGCGATGTTCGCAAGCAAGATCAAGTTCGACCTCTATAAGCGCACCTGGAACACCCACGGCGCCCCCGATCGAACCGGGCGTAACGACGGGCGTGCCAAGATCGACCGGGTTACCATCGACCGCAACAACACCCGACTGGTGGCCGAGCTCACCGCCGAGCTAGGCCGCTCACCGCGAGAGTTCACCTTTGTTCACCTGTCCTTGCCCGACGATGTCGGGCACAGCCATACATTCATGGGTAAGCAATACCTGGCCGCGGTGCAGCGCACTGATCAGCTCCTCGGCCGCATCCTGAACACCGTGGCTGACCATTCCGCCCTACGCCGCCACACCCTGGTCCTCCTTACTGCGGACCACGGAGGCAGAGGGGCGATGCACTATGCCACGAGCAAGCTACAGAATTACCGGATCCCTTTCATGGCGTGGGGCCCGGGCGTTGCCGCTGGACGCAATCTCTATGGCCTCAACCCCAGCTTTCGCAACCCTGGCGCTAGCCGCACCAGCTATCGCGGGAAACAGCCGATCCGCAACGCCGACATCGCCAACGCAGTCACCGATGTTCTCGACCTGCCCCGTGTCCCCGGCTCCGAGCTCGACAGTCCTCGCACCCTTAATCTCTTTGGCTAGCAACGTAGTCCCTGCTCGCGCGGCGCCCCTGGAAGCTGGTGCCGTCGTCACTCTTCGCGAAACGAAAAGCATGTTTCGCTCATCGCTCCTCCGATCACCAGCGGGCGCCCACCGACGCTCACAGAGCAGTCACGCAACGCCGCTGAGCCGCTCGGTGCGAACGGCGTAGACATCCCCTGATCGGTCATCACTCGGCAAGGCGGTCAAGATGTCGATCATGGCTTGCGGCCCCAGCCATTCACGATCCGCCCAGCGGTGCGTCTCGACCCGGGAGTGGCGAAAGTGGTAATCGCCGAGTGCAGTGGTGCGCTCGATGCAGGCGATTGCGCGGGCAGCAGCGGCCGGAATGTACTCAAACGACAACGCCGCGAGCGGCTGGCTGAGGCCAGTCAGGACCTCATACTCGAATCCCTCGACGTCGATCTTGCAGAATTGGGGCTCGCCATGGCGAGCGATGAGTTCGTCGAGACTGACCAGGGGCACGCTGATGACGGTGTCCCAGCGGATCCGCTGGAATCTCTTGTCGGTTTGGACATCGTTCATCCAGGAGTCAGCGAATGTCGAGACCGTCGGGGTACGCGTACTCAGATGAAGCTTTCCCTCGCCTGGTACGGCTGCCACTCCGCTGGCCTCGATCACGACACCCGGGTTGCGGCCGTAGAGCAGCCGGAGTACGGCAACGAAGTCGGGCTGCGGCTCGACCGCGAGCACACGGGCGCCAATCCGCCGAAAGACGCGGACCCGATTGCCTACGTGTGCGCCGATGTCGAAGGCCAGATCACCGGCGTTAAGGAACTGCCGGTAGAACGCCTCCATCCGGCGGCGCCGCCAAATCGGCCCGTAGTAGGTAATCAGCGAGCGAGTGATTCCAGCAGTGCGGCTGATCAAGTGTCTGTCCACTCCGACCAAGCTCCCGGCCCGAGGTAGCACTGAGGCATCCTGGGATTCGCTTCGGTCGGCGTCGCGTACTCGCGCTCGCGTCCTGGGGGTTTGGCGTCGACACTCAGCCGAACGGGCCAGGCTTGAACCAGTGGATCGTGGTGGAGGGCTTCGACGAGAGTTTCTGGCCCGCCAATACAGGTCCAGGTGTCGTCCCAGAGAGCCGAGACCAGCCAGGATCGATCTTCAGGGAAGAACAAGTCCGGAAGGACGCCGCACTCCGCTCGCATATGCCCGGTCCGCCAGGTCAAAGCTTCTTCGGGGCCGGCGGCGACCAGGACGTATCGCCAATCCCAGTAGAGCGACACCTCGGGTGCGTCATCGAAGACGACGCTGTGGGCACCAGTATCGAGATAGCCCAGCCACCACGGCTGGTCAGGAGTGAACTCGACCAGCCGGTTCGCCACGGCTCGCTCGTGCGCGACGATGCTGACTCCGTCGGGCTCGTAGAACGTGGCGTACGCCTCGAAGACTGGCGGGATCGCTACGGTGATCGATGGGCCTTCAGTCGTCCCGTTCACGATCCAGTCGACGTCCCGGATCGTACCGATGGGCCAGTCCCGCCCGTCCTTGGACACCATCACCAGCCCATCAAAACACGATGGAACGGCAGTCCACGTAAGACTCGGACGGGTCCGCCGTAATGGACGCGCGAGTGCGCACCACTCGCCCACCGGATTGCCTCAGAGTGGGACATTAGTGCGCACTCGGCGAAGCAGCCGGGCCGCGTCAGACATGGATGGTCGTTAGATCAGCCCATCGACCGTGCAGCCCGCTGAAGTCATGGGTAGTAGCGGCGAGGTCCGAAGTGGCGCTGGCGGTGCCGGAAGAAACCTGTGATCAAGAACACCCAAAGGAACATCCACACGAGCCAGGGGGCGCTAAGGATGACGGCCGCAACCAATGCGCAGACCACGATCAGCGGCGCGAACCAGACCACGGGTGACCACGCGAGGTGGGCACCTGACTGGTGTTCCGACCTCGACTCCACGCTCGGCTCTACCGTCCGAGGCAGGTCAACAAAGAGCGGTTCCAGATCGTCGTTGAAACGAGCTTGTATCGCTTGGTCCACGCGCTGCTCAAATTCCTCCACGTTCAGCCGACCTGCGGCGAAGTGATCACCAAGAGCCGCGATGGCCCGGTCTCGTTCGGCGTCGCCGATTCGGAGCGGAATCTTCTGGGCGGGCTTGGACTCCATCGAGCCGTACGGTGTGGGCCACACCCACATCACGTTGCCCCGGGGAAGGTCGAACCTCCCCGGAATGTATCGAGTCATGACTAATTCTCCGCCGCGATGTCGTCTTCAGCAAGGATGGAGTACAGCTTGCGGCGGAACTCCACCAGGGCGTCGCGACCTTTCGCCTGTTGTTCGGGCGTTCCGGTGGCCATGATCTGCCACACCGTAGCCGCGACCTGCCCAATCAAGGGCTTGAGTCCGTCGTCGTCCTCACCGGCGTCACTCATGGCCTGCCAGGGAGCCGACACCTCGTCGGCGTGCTCATTGACGTAGCTGCGACCTTCGTCAGTCAGTGTGTAAGCACGACGACCGCCATCAGTCTCCACACGGACCAGGCCCTCGTCCTCGAGCTGTTGCAATGTCGGGTAGATCGAGCCGGGGCTCGGCTTCCAGACTCCACCGCTACGGGTGGCGATCTCCTGAATGATCTGGTAGCCGTTCATCGGCTGCTCGGCCAGCACCGCGAGAATGGCTGCGCGCACATCGCCGCGGCGCGCCTTCGGACCGCGCCATCCGCGACCTCCGCCTGCCCACCACGGTCCAAACGGTGGTCCTGCGAACATCCCCCATTGACCGAATGCCTGCTGACCACGCGGGCCGTGGTGTCCGGTCATTTTGGCGAGCCAGTCGCTGAGATCTCTGCCCAATGCGGGATTGCACCGGCCGGCCAAGTGAAGCCATGGCGCTCCCATTGCGTACGCACCACCCATGTTGATCAACCTGCTTTCGTGACGTCTCCATCGATACATCAACGATATATCGCGACCTGTCGGCCAACAATAGAGAGAGTGCCCCTTCTCAACTCAAGTCTGCGGCCCGGCCTGAATGAGGCCGGGCTAGAGCGTCACGACCTGGATTCCTCGTGGTGTTCGACGACGATCTCGCCCGATTTGTGCTGGCTAGCTACCAGCCCCGCTTGCGCCACGTCCCGAGATGCGGTCGTTCGGTACCGAGCGTGGTGTCGTCACCGTGGCCGGGATGCACCACCGTGGCGTCGTCAAAACGGTCGAAGATCTTGCTTTCAAGATCATTCATCAAGGCCGTGAAATTTTCGGGACTGTTGGTCTTGCCGGGACCCCCAGGAAATACGCGCGCGCGGTGCCCAATGGTGAAGTTCGGTGCCGTCCACGTCCCGCACCAAGCACAGGGCTTGGGAGGTTCCCTGGGCCACGGATCGTCACGCCAATGGGATCGAGTCCGGGTCCTGGACATCCGCGTTCTTGATGCCCCCTGCCCGTGACCGCATGTGAGGCACTGATAGCGATACGCGAGCCGCCCATTCTGCTGCGTGAACTTCACCATGCGCTGGTTGGAGTGTTGGCATGGCTGGCGCAACGGCCGCAGATGAGTCCTGGTGGCTTCTCGGTGTGCATCCCGCAACGCTCAGACGGTCGCGTCGGATAGCTGCGACGCGGTCCGGCCCGATTCTGCTCATGAATGACTAAACGTAGTCGACAGCCGTCAGGATGAGATCATGACTGACCCTGATACCCGAGGGTGGCGCAGCAGCCTTCGCCGGCACGACGTCTTGGTGTTCATGCTGGCTGCCCTGATCTTGACGTGGGTGGTCTGGGTGCCACGCGCCATGGGGGCGCAGGTCGGGGTGATCGGTCAGTTGTGGACCTGGATTCCTGCGATGACAGCCCTCGGTTGTGCGGCGGTGTTGTACGGCCGGGCCGGCGTACGCGATCTGGGTCGCCGATTGGTGTTGTGGCGGGTCAGGTGGTGGTGGTATCCGGTTGT
>DATLPF010000133.1:0-21763 GCA_035535875.1 Propionibacteriaceae bacterium | reverse complement strand
CATGCCGATGTCGGTGGACGGCCGACCCGATGAGGCTCAAGCGATCGCCACTATCCACGCAGCCCTGGATGCCGGTGTGACCTTGATCGACACCGCCGACGCCTACCACCTGGGCTCCGATGACGTCGGCCACGACGAGGTTGGCCACAACGAGACCTGATCGCGAGCGCACTCGCCGGCTACGGCGGCGACACCTCCCACGTTCTTGTCGCCACCAAAGGCGCCCACGTCCGTCCTTCGGATGGCAGCTGGACGCTCGACGGTCGGCCTGAGTACCTGAAAGAAGCAGCGAAAGCCTCCGCGCGACGGCTCGGCGTGGAGGCGATCGGTCTCTACCAGCATCACCGCCCCGACCCCCAGGTCGCTTACGCCGACACCCTCGGCGCGCTCGCCGAGCTCGTTGACGAAGGCGTGATCCAGACGGCCGGGATCTCCAACGCCGACCAGCAACAGATCCGCCTCGCCTACAGCCTCCTCGGATCCCGGCTGGTCGCGGTGCAGAACCAGTTCTCGCCCGGATTCCGCTCCAGCGAGGACGAGCTGCAGCTGTGCGCCGAGCTGGGCTTGGCGTTTCTGCCGTGGAGTCCGCTCGGCGGCATCGGCCGCGCCAGCGCCCTCGCTGATCGTGGCATCTTCCAGCAGATCGCCAACGAGCACGGAGTCAGTCCGCAACAGGTCTGCCTGGCCTGGGAGCTGTCGCTTTCCCCGACCGTCATTCCCATCCCCGGCGCGTCCCGTCCGGACAGCATCACAGACTCGGCCCGCGCCGCCGACCTCGAACTCACCACACAGCAGCTGCACGATCTCAGCGGCCACCGACCCTGACCCCGCCCCACGCCGAAGCCGACCTCGGGTGTTGCTGTTCGCGGCCTGTTAGTGCTGGGCCCCTTCCCGGCCCGCTGCTTGCCGGTCACGACAGGCGGCGCCAGACTCTTCGAGATCGGTGACGGTGAGCTCGTCAGTGGCCGCCCGCTTGGATCATCAGCCGTACCGATTTGCTGGCGCCGCGGTGGAGCACGCAGGTCCTCGCAACTCACGCGAGGCGCTCGGCGAACTACCGCTCAGCTTCGGGTTCGGTTGCGTCGAAGACCTGACGGGTGATGGTGACTGCGGTCATTGCTTTGGGCCAGCCGGCATAGAACGCCAGGTGGGTGATTGACTCGAGAAGCTCGGTTCGTGTGACGCCGTTCTCGAGAGCCCGGCCAAGGTGGTACGGGAGCTGGTCGGAGTGCCCACCAGCGACCAGGGCGGTGACGGTGATGAGGCTGCGGTCCCGGGGGGACAGCTCGGCCCGGTTCCAGACGTCGTCGAAGAGCACGTCGTCGGTCAGCGCGGCCAGTTTCGGGGCGATGTCGCCGATTGCGCGGCGGCCGCCACCGACTTGTCGGTGTTGATCGGTCATCAGGTGTTCCTTTCGCCTGGTGATGCTCAGTCGGGGCTGGTGTTGTATTCCTCGTCGGTGACGTGCTGTCCCCAGGTGGTAGTGGCGTTGGGGTTGTCACTGTTCTCGAACATGGCGAGGTGTTCCATGAAGTCGTCCGGAGTGGCGCCGTGCCAGTGTTCTTCGCCGGGTGGGGTGTAGACGGTCTGCCCAGGCTGCACGTCGATGATGTCGCCGCCGCGGGCCTGCATGCGGGCGATGCCGTGGGTGACGTGCAGGGTCTGTCCCTTGGCGTGGCTGTGCCAGGCGGTGCGGGCACCGGGTGCGAATCGGACGAGTCCGACGACCATCCGCTGGTCCTCGTATTGTGGGGTGGCGATGACGTCGAACCACACGTCGCCGGTGAACTGTTCCGGCGGGTTCTTCACCGTTGAAGGCTTCGGCTGGATGTGGATGGTTCTCTCCTGTCGCTGGTGGTGGTCAGCATTGGCCGTGACGGTCGGGGTGCTGCCGAGCCCGTCGCGTGGTCTCGCGGTTGGGCTGAGTTTGTCACTGGGCGGTGTAGCCGCCGTCGACGGGAAGGGCGACGCCGACGACGAAACTTGCTCCGGGGCTGCACAGCCACAGCACGGATGCGGCGATCTCCTCGGCTTGCCCGAGGCGGGCGATCGGTGTCGCGGCGGCGGCTTCGGCGCGGTTGAGCTCGCCTTTGGTGATCATGTCGGTGACCATCGGGGTCTCGATGGTGCCTGGGCAGATGGCGTTGATCCGGATGCCGCGGGGGGCGTACTGCAGGGCGGCGCTGGTGGTCAGCCCGATCACGCCGTGTTTGGAGGCGTGGTAGGCGGCCCGGCCGGGTAGTCCGACCAGCCCACCGAGGGAGGAGCAGTTCACGATGGCGCCGCTGCCCTGGGTGCGCATCTGGGCCAGCTCGTGCTTCATGCAGGCCCACACCCCGCGCAGGTTGATCGCGTTGACGCGGTCGAAGGTTTCGGCCGGTTCGTCGGCGGCATCGCTGGGGGGAACCTGGATGCCGGCATTGTTGAACGCCATGTCGAGCCGTCCGAACGTGTCGACGGCGGCGTTCACCATGGCCGCCACGCTGTCCTCGTTGGCGACGTCGCACGGGACGCCCAGCACCTGGTGGCCGGCGGCGCTGAGGTCGTCGGCAGCGACGTGGAGGGTGGTCTCGTTGACGTCCGCGAGGACGACCGCCGCTCCGGCTTCGGCAAAGGCGCGGGCGGTGGCCAATCCCATGCCCGAGCTCGCACCCGTGACGAGTGCTACCTGCCCGGTGAAGTTGTAGGTCGGGTTCACGATGTCGGTTCTCCTTCTGCGTTGGTACGTGGTTGATCAGCGCGGCCGGAGCGCACGTCCAAGCCCCAAAACCTTCTGGGGTGGCCGTGGACGACAGCCCGCGCCTGGTTCAGCAATCGGTGTTCAGGCACGTTCGATCCTGACTTGGAAATTGTCGTCTTGATCCTCGATCTGTTCCATCGTGGTGTCGAAGCGTCCGATACGGACGATGCCGTTGAAGTAGCCGACGTCGCCGTAGTAGAAGACCAGATCGCCCGAGGGTGCGTAGTAGCCGATGTCGCGAATGCCGGGATCGGACCCTGCTGGCGCGCCGTCCATGGACAGCGGCCGGGGAAGTTTCGCGATCTTCTCGACCTGGTTGAAGTCTTTGAACGTCAACGTCAGCGGGAGCTGTGCGGCAAGGTCACGAGCGGTTGGGTTGTCCGCTAGTCGTGCGGTGATCACCGTGTCGGCGATGGCAATCGTGATCGGTACCCCGCCGACGACCGGCCCGGGTGTGGGGCTTGTGCGCGACGGCGCTGTTGTGGCGGACGATTCGGCGGGGTGGCTCGACGAGCCCGGACCCTCTGGTGTTTCGTTCGTCGGCCCCGGGTCGGGCCCAACCGAGCAGGCAGCAGCCAACAGGCTGGAGAGGATTATCGGAAGGACGAGCGGCCAGGTGGGTCGAGCTGGTGGCCGGCGCAGGGTGGAAGTCAGTGTGGGGATCATGGCATCGGCGGTTCCTTGGTAGGCAGAGGTGGCGGGCACATCATCAGGTCCGGCTTACACACGATGCGACCTGCTGGCGCAAAACCCCCTAGAGCGTCTGGCCGCCGTCGGCGACCAGGGCGTGTCCGGTGACGAAGGAGGCGGCATCGGAGCACAGCCAGACGACGGCGGCGGCGATCTCGTCGGGTCGGCCCATGCGTCCGATGGGTTCCTGGGCAACCACCCTGTCCCGGCCCTCGGGTGTGCCGCCAGTGAAGCGGTCCATCATCTCGGTGTCGATGATGCCGGGACAGATGGCGTTGATCCGGATGTTCGATCCGGCGTAGTCGAGGGCCGCGTCTTTGGTCAAGCCGATCACGCCGTGCTTCGCGGCGGCATAGGCGGCGCCGCGTCCGAAGGCCTTGACCCCGGCGCCGGAGGACGTGTTGACGATCGCGCCGCCGCCGTGCTTAAGAAGCAGTGGGATCTCGTACTTCAGGCAGAGGAACACGCTGCGGAGGTTGATGGTGATGATGCGGTCCCACTCCTCCTCTGTCATCTCCACGGTCGGCATAGGCTTCTGCTCGGCGCCGGCGTTGTTGAAGGCGTAGTCCAGATGTTCAAACGCCCCGACAGTCTGGTCGAGCGCGGTCTGCACGTCCTCGCTGCGGGTTACGTCGCAGCGGACGGCGAGGGCCCGGGCACCGAGATCCTCGATCAGCCGAGCCGTCTCCTGGTTGCCTTGTTGGTCGATGTCAACGACCGTGACACTGGCTCCGTGGCTGGCGAACGCCAACGCGGTGGTGCGGCCGATGCCGCTGGCGGCGCCGGTCACGAACGCGACCTTACCGGCGAGGCTTCCATTCATGTCGGGCATGGGTGCTCCTTGCTTCTGATTTCTCGGTCGTCGTTCCCGTCAGCTGTGTCATGGCCGGAGGAGAACCCTGGTCGTCTGATGGGTGTCCATGGCCTGGCCGTCAGAAAGGGGCGCAGACCCAGGACGCGCAGCGACCACCAGCTCAGGTTGAACACCGTGATGATTCCGGTGACGGTGGCGACGATCTGGGTTCCGATGTCGGGGACCAAGATCGCCCAGCTCGCGCGCCATCAGACACAGGATGGGGACGGTGGCGCACATGCTCGCCGGAACTGCGCCCGGGAGAACCCCGCCGGAGCAAGATCCCCACCGACGCTTGTCGGATCGATCACGAACTCCGGCACATCCGGCGCTACCCAGTGACCGTGCCATCGCACACCCGGGAAGTCGGTCGACATCGGCTAAACCTCTCTTGTTGTTTCTTGAGTTCTGGGGTCAGGGGCGGAGGAGGACCTTGATCGCCCGCCGGCTGTCCATCGCTCGGTAACCCTCAGCCGCCTCGGCGAGCGGCAGCTCGAGGTCGAACACCTTGCCCGGCTGGATCTGGCCGTTCTAGACCCGGTCCATCAGGTCGGGCAGGAAGCGCCGCACCGGGGCCGGTCCGCCGTGCAGGTGGACGTGGGTGAAGAACAGCTCCATCCCGTTCAAGGACACGTCGTGGGTGACGCCGACATAGCCCATGTGGCCGCCGGCGCGGGTGGAGTGGATGGCCTGCATCATCGACTCCTGGGTGCCGACGGCCTCGATCACCGAGTGCGCGCCGAAGCCGTCGGTGAGGTCCTTGATCGCTGCGACGCCGTCGTGGCCGCGTTCGGTGACGATGTCGGGTGGCGCCGAACTCCAGCGCCAGCTTCTGCCGATCCTCGTGCCGGCTCATCGCGATGATCCGCTCTGCCCCGAGCTGCCTGGCAGCCAGCACGCCAAGCAGCCCCACTGCGCCGTCGCCGACGACGGCAACCGTTTTGCCGGGGCCGGCCTCAGCGGCGACGGCGGCGAACCAGCCGGTACCCAGCACGTCGGAGGTGGCCAGCAGGTGCGGTACCAGATCCTCGGACGGCAGCTCGGGGGTGGCGACCAGGGTGCCGTCAGCCAACGGCACCCGCATCCGCTCAGCCTGCGCACCGCCCGGGGCGGCTGCCTCCCGGTGGGGGCAGGAGGGCTGGTAGCCGGAGCGGCAGATCTCGCAGGTGTTGTCGGAGGCGAAGAACGACCCCACGACAAACTGACCCGGCTTCACCGTAGTGACGGCCGAGCCGACCTCCTCCACGATGCCGCAGTACTCATGCCCCATAGGCCGCGGACCCTCCAGCGGATCGACTCCCCGGTAGGGCCACAGGTCCGATCCGCAAATGCAGCTGGCCGACAACGCGATGATGGCGTCGGTCGGCTTCACGATGGTGGGTTCGGCGTAGTCCTCCACACCGACCTCACCGGGTGCGGTCATCACGGCAACGCGCATAAACGTCCAACTCCTCATAACAAGTGGGTGGCGGCCTGAAGCGGATATTCGAGATCGCGGCCTTGGATCCAGCCAACACCGAAACCGCGTGAAGTGGGATGCCCTGTCAGTACACGTCTGGATAGGGTCTCCCTCCTGAGCCGCCCGGGTCGTAGGTTCGACACCGTGGACAACCGAGCCGAGGTACGCGAGTTCTTAACCTCGCGGCGCGCCAAGATCACCCCGCAACAGGCTGGCATGCCCGACGTCGGCGCCCGCCGGGTGCCGGGGCTCCGCCGCGGCGAGGTTGCCGCCCTCGCTCGGGTCAGCGTGGAGTACTACTCCAAGCTCGAACGCGGCGCCATCGCCGGTGTGTCCGCCTCCGTGCTCGACGCGATCGCCCGCGCCCTGCAGCTCGACGACGCCGAACGGACCCACCTGTTCCATCTCGCCCACGCCGCCCACGCCGCCGACGGCACCAGCGCCGGCATACGTCCCCGCCGCCGCTCCGCCAAACGATGGGTACCGCGGGCCAGCCTGACGTGGGTGCTGGACAGAATCACCTCCCCGGCCATCGTCCGCAACAGCAGGATGGATCTGCTGGCCGCCAACCACCTCGGCCGCGCCATGCACGCCGCCGTCTACGACAGCGCCGGCGGCGGGCAGCCCAACTTCGCGCGCTTCACCTTCCTCGACCTCGACGCCGCCCACAACTTCTATCCCCCGGTGGAACGTCGCCGCCGACACCTGCGTCGCCATCCTGCACACCGAAGCCGGTCGTGATCCCTACGACAAGGACGTGCACGACCTCGTCGGCGAGCTGTCCACCCGCAGCAGCGAGTTCCGGGGCCGCTGGGGCAACCACGATGTCCGCCTCCACGGCGCCGGCAGCAAACTGTTCCACCATGCGGTGGTCGGCGATCTCGACCTCGCCTACGAAAGCGTCGACATGATCTCCGACCCCGGACTCACCCTCACCATCTATGCCGCCGAACCCGGCTCGCCCACCGCCCACGCCCTCGACCTGCTCGCCTCCTGGGAAGCGACCCGGCTCGCCGAGGTCAAAGCCGCAGACGCGGCTGGGGCAACGCTGGTGGTGGCGTCTCATTCGAGGGCCACCCCGCTAACTGAATCGGACCCGACCGCACCGAAGGAGAGATGAACATGCACAAGCGCACGCTAGGACGCAGTGGACTCGAGGTCTCGGCCCTGGGGCTGGGCTGCATGACGATGACCGGCGGCTACAGCGGCACGCCGGACCGGGACGACATGATCAGCCTGCTGCGTGGGGCCGTGGAACAGGGTGTCACGTTCTTCGACACCGCCGAGATCTATGGGCCGCACCTCAACGAGGAGCTCGTCGGCGAGGCGCTCGCCCCGTACGCCGGCCAGGTGGTGATCGCCACCAAGTTCGCCCAGGACATCGACCCGGTCGACCGCCAGCCACGCGGCCGGATGCTCACGCCCGACGACCTTCCCTTGGCCGTCGAAGGCTCGCTGCGCCGGCTCGGCGTCGAGGATCTCGACCTGTACTACCAGCACCGGGTCAATCCCGACGTGCCCATCGAGGAGATGGCCGGCGCGGTGAAGGAACTGATCACGGCCGGAAAGGTGAAGCACTTCGGCATGTCCGAGGCCGCCGCCGACACCATCCGGCGTGCCCATGCCGTTCAGCCGGTGACCGCCATCCAAAGCGAGTACAGCCTCTGGTGGCGGCGCCCCGAGCAGGAGGTGCTCGCGGCCTGCGCCGAACTCGGCATCGGTTTCGTCCCCTACAGCCCTCTCGGCAAAGGCTTCCTCACCGGAACGGTTACCAGCTCCACCACCTTCGCCGCCGACGACCTCCGCGGCCAGATCCCCCGATTCGCCGATGAGGCGCTCGAACACAACGTCAGCCTGGTCAAGGAGATCACCACCATCGCGAACGCCCGGAGCGCGACCCCCGGCCAGATCGCCTTGGCCTGGCTGCTCGCCCAGAAGCCGTGGATCGTGCCCATCCCCGGCACCACCAAGCCTCACCGTCTCGCCGAGAATCTCGCCGCCGTCGACATCGACCTCACCGCCGACGAGCTGAGTCAGCTCGACTCCCTGTCGTCCCGGATCGACATCCAAGGGGGGCGCTACCCGGATCACCTCGAAGCTCAGACCAACCTGTAACGCGTCCTGAACCCCAGCGCCACGCCCGCAGCCGGCTCACCCCGGCGAAGGAAGGGTCGCCGCCGGTTGTACGCCCATCGACCGCACGTCCATGTCACCCAGAAAGCGACAGTCAATGACAACGATCGCAATCATTGGCGCCGGCCGGGGCCTCGGCGCCGCCGTCGCCCGAAAGTTCGGCGATGAGGGTTTCGACGTCGCGCTGATCTCCCGAAGCCAAGACCGCGTCGACGCCCTCGCCGCGGACCTTACTGACCAAGGTATTAGGGCCCGCGGCTACGCCGCCAGCGTGCGCGACCCCGTAGCCCTAGTCGCTGCCCTGAACCGGGCAAGTCAGGAGCTGAGCCCGATCGAGGTCGTCCAGTACAGCCCCATCCCCCAACCCGAGTTCCTCCGACCCGTGCTGGAGACGACATTGGCCGACCTCACCGCCGCCGTCGAGTTCTCCCTCTACGGCCCGGTGACCGCCGTCAACCACGTCCTTCCCCAGATGCGGACCCTCGGCCGCGGAACCGTGCTGTTCGTCAACGGCGGCAGCGGCGCGCGACCAAACCCACGAGTCGCCGGCACCTCCGCCGCTTTCGCCGCCGAAGGCGCCTACGCGACCATGCTGCACGACGTCCTCGCCGCCGACAACATCCACATCGGCCAGCTCATCATCCCGGGAGCGATCCGTCCCGGCCATCCCTTCAACGACCCAACCGTCCTCGCCGACACCCTGTGGGCGATGCACTCCAACCGGGACACGTTCCGCGTCTTCACCGAAAACCTCGACAGCTGACGCAGCCCACAGCGCCGAGACCGGATCGTGGTCGTCCGGCTATCTCGGCGACGAGGCAGGCTCAGCCCAAACGCAGGCCACGCGCACCCATAACCTCCAGGAGACTCTCCATGCTCACCGTTAACGCCTACGCCACGCTGTCGCCGAGCGAGCCGCTGGTCAAGACGATCCATCACTCGCCGCGACGTCGGTGCCCACGATGTGCTGATCGAACTGCATTACGCGGGAATTTGTCATTCCGACATCCACACCGTGCGTGGCGAGTGGGGGCCGCAGACCTATCCGCTGACCGTCGGTCACGAGATGGTGGGGATCGTGGCCGAGATCGGTTCGCAGGTCACCAGGCATCAGGTCGGCGACCGGGTCGGTGTCGGCACGATGGTGAACTCCTGCCGGGAGTGCGTGTACTGCCGCAACGGTCAGGAGCAGTACTGCGCCAACGGCAACATCCAGGCCTACGCCAGCGTTGACCGTGATGGCACCATCACGCAGGGCGGCTACTCCACCCACGTTGTGGTCACCGAGGACTTCGTCCTCAAGATCCCCGACGCCATCCCATTCGAGACCGCGGTCCGCTGCTGTGCGCCGGGATCACGACCTACTCGCCGCTGCGTCATTGGGCCGCCGGCCCCGGAAAGGCTGTCGCAGTCGTCGGTCTCGGCGGCCTAGGTCATCTCGGTGTCAAGTTCGCCCACGCCTTGGGCGCGGACGTAACCGTGCTGTCGCAGACGCTGGCCAAGCAGCACGGGCTGCGGCTGGGCGCCGACCACTACTTCGCGACCAGCGACCCGGAGACCTTCACCAAGCTGGCCAACCGGTTCGACCTGATCGTGAACACGGTCAGCGCGAAGATTGATCTCGACGCCTACCTGAGCCTGCTCAAAGTCGACGGCACCCTCGTCAACGTGGGAATCGACAAGATAATGAGAATCGCAGCCTGCCCCAAGTTGTTGTTCCTCCTGGTCAGCAAGACATTGCCGACGACAAGGTGAGCGACTTCCTACAAAACGTGTGGGGTCCCGCGCAACTTGTCGCTATCCAACTTTCTTGTCGCTAGCCATGTACCTGGGCGCTGCTGCCCGGGAAGTGAAGTGTTTGGGGGTCAGCGTTCGAGCTGGACGTGTAATCGCATCGGCTGCCGAACCCGATCTGGGCGTGCTCCGCACGCGGCTAGGGGAGCGGGTCGGAATATGGCTATCTCCGGTCGTCGCGCGCGGATGGAATGCCCGCATCGTGGTGTTGTCCTAATGAAGAGGTCGGCAGTCAACGATTCGGAGTTCCCGAGATGTTGATCAGCAAGGTCGAGTTGCCTGTTTCGGACGCGGTGGAGGCGGCCCGCTTCTATGGCGACGTCCTCGGCCTGCCGATCCGGACCGGTGGCGGCATCGTCGAGGTCGGGGTCGGGCTGTCAGTGCTGCTGCTTGATCCCGGCCCGGTGGAGCTGGGTGCGTGCCACTGCGCCATCACCGTCCCCGAAGACCGCTTTGCTGAGTCCAAGGCCTGGCTGCAGGAGCGCGTTCCACTGCTGGAGCGGGACGGTCTAGACGAGTTCACGTTAGGGGCGCCGTGGAACTCCCAGTCCGTCTACTTCGCCGGGCCGGATGGGATTCTGCTCGAACTGATCGCACGACACGACTTGCCGGCAGCGTCGTCGGGCCGATTTAGCAGCGCCGACTTGTTGCGCATCAGTGAGATCGGCCTTGCCGTGCCGGATGTGCCGGCGGCGGTCGCGGCCCTGCAGAACGCGTTCGGGCTGCCCGTGTTCGGCACCGCTGCGGCAGAGTTCACCCCGCTCGGCGATCACGACGGGCTTCTGATCGTCGTCCGGCAGGGCCGACCCTGGTTCCCCACCACGACGGTCACGCCGTCGCTGGGCCCTATCGCTGTCACCGTCGAGCTGCCAAGCGGCGGAAAGTCGCTGGCGCTGACCGCGAGCTGCCAAGTCACGGCGGCGTAACCGGTTTCATCGGCGTCACGGTGAGTGTTCCCGTTCTGACTCATCCGGCCCCCCTGAAAGGGTTGGCTGACGGAACTAAGGGGAGGTGGAGCGAGTCGGACTTTCATGGCATGCACCGCGCCGGATGTGGCCCGACCGGGGATAGAGGTAGGGGAGCCTGTTGGCCCAACTTTCTTCTGTACGGCCGACGAGTCCTCCCGACAGGTCGGGTCCATATCATCGGCTGACCCGTCTAGATTGGAGCGCTTATGGGCAAGCTCATTACCGGTACGCCTGGTGCTGTCCTGCGGGCCTTCGGCTCGCGGAACACGGTGACCGAGTTCAGATGACCAGCAGCGTTGACCCAGGCAGCCTGAGGCGGCTCGGGCGCAATATCGACGGTCGGGTCATGCTGGCCGGCGACGAGGGCTACGACTCGGCGCGTGCGGTATGGAACGCGATGGTGGATCGCAGGCCAGCTGTGGTGGTGCGGTGCACGAGCAGCGCTGACGTGGCTGCTGCTATCGACTTTGCGCGGCGGAACGGCCTGGAGGTTGGCGTCCGCTGCGGCGGGCACAGTGTGTTGGGCATCTCAGTGCCGGATGGAGGGTTGTTGATCGACCTGTCCGGGCTGCGCGCGGTTCACGTGGATGCGGAAGCCCGTCGCGCCCGCGTGCAAGGCGGCGCCCTACTGGGGGATCTGGACCGGGCGGCCCAGGCGTTCGGGTTGGCGACCACGGCAGGCAACGTCTCCCACACCGGTGTGAGCGGGCTGACGCTAGGCGGTGGCATGGGCTGGCTCGCCCGACGTCTCGGCCTGGCCTGCGACAACGTCGACTCGTACGAGATTGTCACCGCGGACGGAGCGACGCTGCGGGTAAGCGAGTCGCAGCACGAAGACCTCTTCTGGGGGCTGCGCGGCGGCGGCGGCAACTTCGGGGTCGTCACCGAGTTCGAGTTCCGGCTACATGAGGTCGGCACGTCAGCGCTGCTGGTTGATCGCACGTTCGACCTGGCGGAGGCGCCGTCAGCCATGCGCCGCTGGCGCGACCTGCTCGGCGACAACGTCCCAAGAGAGGCGACTCCGGTCGCGTGGATCGGCACAATGGTCGGCTCTCCGGGAGTTCCGTCGCAGCTGCGCAACCGCACAGTTGCCAGCCTGGGTTTCGTCTGGGTCGGTGACCCGGATAACGGCCTGCGGCGGCTGGTGCCTTGGGTGACTAGTCTGGGCGCCCCGCTGGCCGAGCGGGTCGAGGAGTTGCCCTATCTGCGGCTCCAGACCGTGGACGACGAGTGGCACCGCCCCGGTCTGCGCCGGCGGTACTTCAAGGGTCACTACCTGAGGGAGTTGTCCGATGAGGCGATCGACACGTTCTTGTCCCAGGGGCAAGCCGACCCCGAAGCGGACCGGACGCGATTGCCGAACGGATCGTTCCAAGGTTACGGCGGCGCAATCGCCGCAACATCGAACGACGACAGCGCATTCAGTCACCGCAACACGCTCGTGGAGTTCGTGGCTGCCACAGCCTGGACCGATCCGGCCGAGGATGCCCAGCGTATTGAGGCCGCCCGCCAGTTCGGCGGCGCAATGGAGCCGTTCGCCAGCGGCGTCTACGTCAACGTGCTGGGTGACGAGGGAGACGCCGGTGTGCGTCGCGCCTACCCAGCCGGCAAGCTGTCCCGGCTGGCTGCGCTCAAACGGCGATACGACCAGGGCAACATCTTCCATCTCAACCAGAACATCCGGCCACAATGATCCCGAGCTCCGCACCGAGTTAGCGAATTGTGCGTTTTGCCCCTTCCCTGCACCTCCGAATTGGGTGCCTGTCGCCCGACTTATGTTGTGTCTGGCCGATGAGTCCTCGTGGCAGGTCGGGTCCATATCATCGGCCGACGCGTCTAGATGGGAGTGCTTGCATGAGTGACGGAGCAACGGGACTGGACCTGCCGCCAGTCGTCTCCGCGGAGGAATGGCTGGCCGCGCGCAAGGAGCTGCTGGTCAGGGAGAAGGCGCTGACCAAGGCACGCGACGAACTCAACTCCGCCAGGCGGCGGCTGCCGATGGTCGAGGTGACCAAGAATTACGAGCTCCACAGCGAGCGGGGGCCGGTCGCGCTGATCGACCTGTTCGAGGGACGAGATCAGCTGATCGTGCACCATTTCATGTGGACCTACGACCTCGACGAGGACGGCACCGAGCACCCCCGGGACGAAGGTTGCCCGAGTTGCTCGGCAACCGCCGACGACATCGGCAACCTCGCCGGTCTGTGGGTGCGGGGCACAACTCTCGCCGCGGTGTCTCGGGCACCGATCGACAAGATCGCCGCTTTCAAGCGCCGGATGGGTTGGACATTCCCCTGGTACAGCTCGGCAGGAAGCGACTTCAACTACGACTTCCATGTCACTGTCGACGACCGAGTCGCGCCGGTTCTGCTGAACTACCGTGACGAAACCGAGCTCACCGAACAAGGCACGCCCTGGTCGGCGGCTATGCGCGGCGACTGGCCGGGCGTCAGCGCCTTCCTGCGGCAGGGCGACCGGGTCTTCCACACCTACTCGACCTTCGCTCGCGGCATCGAGCAGCAAAGTGGCGTGGGGACATACCTTGATATGACCGTGCTGGGCCGGCAAGAGGCGTGGGAGCAACCTCCCGGCCGGATCACCGGCCGAGGGGCCGGGGCGGGCAGCGCCGGCCTCAAATTCCACGATCAATACACCACGCCAGAACGCGGCGCGAGCCAGAACTGACTCCTTGACCACTAGAGCCAACCTCGAGGGCCGAGGACGCATTCGGCCGAGAGAAGCACCAGCCGACAACAAGCCGCGGAAAAGAAAAGGCAGCTCAGTCTGAGCGCTCCGCAAGCCCTTCCCTGCGGACGCCCGGCGTCATCGGCTGCTAGCTGCTCTTGCGCAGCGAATCTGAGTTCCGTAAGTCGGTGCGGTGCTGGTACGTCGGTGTGGCGCGCATCCCTGCGCGCCGGCCGCTCGGGTTCGGTGGTCCCGCAAACCTGGCCAGTTCACACTGCTCAGGGGGCCGGGCTTACCCTCGAAGGCATGCCCGCCGAGCTTCCGGTTCACGTTGCGCACGGCGCCTGCCCGCACGACTGCCCCGACACGTGCGCCTGGACGGTAGCGGTTCGCGATGGTCGCGCCGTTGGGTTGAAAGGCGATGCCGAGCATCCGTTCACCCGTGGTGGCCTCTGCGCCAAGGTGAATCATTTCCTGGACGACCGTACCTACAATCCTGATCGGCTGCTGCAGCCGCTGCGGAGGATCGGCCCGAAGGGATCCGGGCAGTTCGAAGAGGTCAGCTGGGACGAGGCGCTGGACACCATTTCCGACAGGTTGCGTGCGATCGTGTCCGAGCACGGCGGCGACGCCGTGCTGCCGTACAGCTACCTGGGCACCCAAGGCATCGTTCAAGGCGAGGCCGTCGCGGCGCCGTTCTTTGCTCGCCTCGGCGCGACACGCCTCACGCGAGCAGTCTGCGGCAGCGCCGGCGGCTCTGGACTAGCGGTCACGATGGGTTCGGGGCCCGGCATGATGCCGCAGGACCTGCAGCACAGCCGACACGTCATCATCTGGGGCTCGAACACGGTGTCCACGAACCTGCATCTGTGGCCGTTCATCCGAAAGGCCAAGGAGGCTGGCGCCAAGATCGTCGTGATCGACCCAGTGAAGACGCGCACCGCCGCCGCAGCAGACCAGCACGTGCAGCCCCTGCCCGGCACCGATGCCGCACTGGCCCTCGGCATGATGCAGGTGATCGTGGCTGAGAACCTGCACGACCGCGACTACGTCGACCGCCACACCGTCGGGTTCGAGCAGCTGGTTGAACGGCTCGCGCTCTACGGGCCCGACCAAGCCGCCCAGATCACCGGCTTGCCCGCCGATGACATCCGTCGGCTCGCCCGTGACTACGCGACCATGCGACCCTCGGCAATCCGGGTCCTGGTCGGAATGGAGCATCACGCGCAAGGCGCGGAGATGTTTCGCGCGATCGCCTGCCTTCCCGCGCTCGTCGGCGCCTGGCGCGAACTTGGCGGCGGAGTGTGCTACATGACATACCAACTGTTCGGCGAAGTTGACTCGACCTGCGGCGCAGCGATCGCTGACCAAGCAACGGTCCGCGAAGTCAACATGATGCAACTGGGCCAAGCCCTCACCTCGCTCACACCGCCGGTACGCGCACTGATCGTGTACAACGCGAACCCGGCAGCGACCACCCCCAACCAGAACCTCGTGCTCCAGGGCCTGCGTCGAGACGACCTGTTTACGGTCGTGGTGGAGCACTTCCTCACCGACACGGCACGTCACGCAGATTTCGTGCTTCCCGCCACCACGCAGGTCGAGCACCGCGACATCATGTTCTCGTGGGGCCAGCCGTATCTGGCCAACAACGAGCCGGCGATCGCACCCGTTGGGGACGCCTTACCGAACGCCGAGATCTTCCGCCGCCTCGCCGAGCGGTTGGAGTTCACAGACCCGGTGTTCCAGCTGACCGACGAGGAACTGGCCGAGGCGGCCACCGCCCCGTTGGGTGCCGCTCGCGTAGGTGAGCTGCGTGAGCGCGGATGGATTCGCATGGACGGCCCAGAGCACGCGGTCCCCTTCGGCAACGGCGGCTTCCAGACCCCCACCGGAAAATGCGAGTTCTACTCCCAGTCGCAGGCCGACGCAGGACTGGACCCCCTTCCCTGCTACCGACCCGCAACCGAGAGCCCAGCTGGAGACCCGGCGCGTGCCCACCGCTTCCCGCTCATCCTGCTCACGGCGAAGGGCGGCCACCATTTCCTGAACTCGAGCTACGCGAACGTCGATCGCGCCCTGAACGCCGAGCGGCCGGCGCTGCTCGACATTCATCGTGACGATGCGACTCCCCGGCAGGTCCGCGACGGTGACACCGTGCGAGCTTTCAACGACCGCGGATCGGTGCAACTCACCGCGCGCATCAGCGACCGCATCCGCCCCGGCGTCGTCTCGATGCCGTCCGGGTGGTGGGCGTCGTTGTCACCGGGAGGGTCCTCGGCGAACGCTCTTACCCCCGACGGTCTCTCAGACCTCGGCGGTGGCGGCGACTTCCACGACACACTTGTCCAAGTCGAACCCATCCGCTAACCGCCCAGTCCGCCGTGCCCCGCTCGGATAGCCGATTGACAGAGGTGGTGGGCGGCCCGACGCGTTGTTCGGCGGCGCAATGGAGTCTTCCGTGCAGCTTCGGGACCAATGGCTCGATGACTTTCGACGGGACCGTGGTCTACCTGCTTCAGTTAGTGGATCAACCCGGAAGTGGGTGTTATGGCTTCGGTCGCGTCAGTGGACGGCACCACCATCGATTACGACATCGCCGGCAGCGGCCCGGTCATGACGCTGCATGTGGAGGAGTCGGGAGGCGCTCGACAACACCGACGGTGAGTGCGACCAGGTGATCCGTGGCTTCGGCCCCGATGTATCAGTAGCGATTGCCTTGCGCCCGAGACCTCCTAGCAAAGTCGCCTACCGCCCGGACGTCCCAGTCAGCCTTGCCTCCTCGGGCACAGCGCCTCGGTTGAATGTCAGGCAATCAGTCGTTGGGTTTGTCTGGCCGCTTTACGGATGGCTCCGCGTTCGTCGAGCCACCCGCCGGCGACCCCGACGACGGGCAGCTTGGCCAGCGTGCGGGCGAGGAGGCCGCCGCGGGGGCGTTCGTCGAACAAGTCCTGTAGATCGAGGAAGGTCCGGGCGAGGCGCCACAGGGTGCGGACGACCCGCTGCGCACCTCGCGCCAGAGCGGCCATGCCGCTGGGCGGTTCGCTGGTGTCGCTGGCGGCGGCCTCCAGCTGGTCTTCGGACTCTTCTGTGGCGGGCACCGGGGCGGGTATGGCGGCGGCCAGCTTACGGTTGAAGATCACCAGTGCAAGAAGTGGAACCCACTCGGCGGGGGCGACGTTGCCGCGTTCGCGGGCGACGGCGCAGACGGCGAGCCCGGCTGCAGAGGCACCGAGCGCTGCTTGGAGCGGGATGCGGTCAGCGAGTGCGCCCGCGAACCGGGGTGCCGCGGCGGCGAGTGCGGCGCCCACCGCTATCCGCCGGATCCACCAGTCGACACGCTTCGAGTCTGGCTGCGCGGCCCAGTGCGGCGAGGCGGGTGTGACGTCGCCGAGGGCGCGGTCATGGACAGCATCGAGGACCCGGGCGGGCAGGCCGGCGGTGAGGGGCGGGTCCTCGTCGACCCCAAGCCAGCGTCGCGGGTTGTTGAGCACCTGGCCGACCATGCCTGCGTACATGCCGAGGGCGCGAGAGAGAGTCTCATCAGATACGACCTGCTTGTTGGGCATTGGGCTCCAGTTCTTACATCCTTATTCGGGTGCACTCGGGTCGAACGCTGATTGTCCATACCCAGAACCGGGCACTGGTACCGTCGCGTCCTTCGGCGGATAAAGGGAAGGAACCACAGTGAGCCTCGCAATCGAAGTTGACGACATCACCCACGTACTCCTGGCCGACGGCTGGCACCTCGTCGACGCCGCATCGTTCGGAATCGACTCCTACGAGTTCATGTGGGGTGAAGGTATGGGCGACAGCCCGATGCTTGGAGGCGGTCAAGAGAAGCACATCGCGGCAGCTGGACATCGCGGAAGCACATCGCGGGAGCACATCGCGGCAGCAGGATTCATCTTCACCGAGAGTGACCAGGTCCTCTGCGGCCCGCTGACCTCAGTGCTCGCAGTCAAAGTCAAGGCCAAAAGGCAGCATTCGATGTGACCAACGCCCCGACGGTGCCCGCGTACCGAACGCCCTGCGGGTCCTGGCCGGGGCCGGCGGCGCCGCCGATGCGCTGACCGCAGTCGAGTGAAGAACCAGGCTGCCGAGATATCAGGCCGACCGGCGCCGGTGCGTCGGACTCTGGCAGGATCCACCCATGACCGAGATTCCCGCCCGATTGTCCGTCGTCACGCTGGGCGCGCGGGACATGGGCGTCCTCCGCTCGTTCTATCGGGCGCTGGGCTGGCCGGAGCTGCCGAGCGGTGACGACACCTGGACCGGGTTTCTCCTCGGCGGCGTCCTGCTGGCGCTCTTTCCGCTGCGGGATCTAACCGCCGAGGCAGCGCCCGGGAGCGGCAACCCGACCGGATGGTCGGGCGTCACCCTCGCTTGCACGGTCGACACCCGCGACGATGTCGACAGGGCCTTCACTGCGGCCGTCTCCGCTGGCGCGAACCCGGTGGCCGACGCGACCGACCGGTCGTGGGGCGGACGCTCTGCGTTCATCGCCGATCCTGAGGGCAACCGCTGGGAGATTACCTGGGGGCCCCGGGCCACCTTCGATGCGCGCGGCGCCCTGCTCTCCTGGGGTTGAGTGCGGACCAGCGACCTAGCCCTGCCTCTCGATCGAGCCGCCGGGGCTACCGCGATGGACCAGCGCGGCCGTCAAGGCCATGCTTCCGGCCGAGGCCAGCAACCGTCGCAACGATCTGGGACTGCGCAGTGCATACACGTCTGCGTTGTGGGCGTGACGGGCGACGGCCTCAAGCACGACCCTCACCTATGCAGCCTCGAGCGATGAGTTTCGAAGCGTGACGCTCGGCGAGGTGGCGGATCACTCATCTACGACACCTCTATGTCGCTTGACGGATTTATTACCCGACCGGACCCAGGACGCGACTATCCACTTGGCAAAGGCGGCGACGAGCTTCACGAGTGGATGCCAGCACGAGGCTGGCGCTGTGCAGGCCGCCATAGGCCTGGTCCCAACGATGCCCGCTCTATCTCGGCGGGACCCCCCGTGCTGACCGCATTCGTGGTGGCGGTGGTGTGCCACCCACCATCACCTAGCGTGACAGCTGTGACCGGACCAGAAACCCTCGTGCGACGACCCTGGCGCCACTGTGATGATGGCCAGGAAGCGTTACAGCTGTTGCCGCGTCGCCTTGAGCGGGCCCGACGGTGATCATGGGATGAGCAGCGCCTGGATTCTGTTGGGTGTGGCCGTGGTTTTGATTGTTGGGAATGCGGTGTTCGTGGCCGCGGAGACGGCGCTGGTCACGGTGGACCGCAACCTGGTCGAGTCGCGCGCCCAGGAGGGCAGCGTACGGTTCGGGCGGGTGCGGGGCACCCTGCAGCGGCTGTCGACGTACCTCTCAGGCGCCCAATTGGGTATCACGGTGACGAGTTTGGCGATCGGCTTTGTGGCTGAGCCGTCGGTTGCGACGCTGCTGCGGGGACCACTCGGCGCGCTCGAGCTCGACGCCGATGTCGCAGAGGTCACAGCGGTGGCTATGGCGTTGCTGCTGGCTACCGGTGTGCAGATGGTGTTCGGCGAGCTGGTGCCGAAGAACATCGCGTTGTCGCGACCTGTTGGGGCCGCCCTGTGGGTGGTGCCGCCTCTGCTGGTGTTTACCACGGTGACGCGCCCGCTGATTGCGTTACTGAACGGGGCGGCGAACCGGCTACTCCGTGTGGTTGGGGTGGAGCCGGTGGAGGAGCTGCGCTCCGCCCGCACCCCTGACGAGTTGGCATCGGTGGTGCGGCGAGCCGGCGTGCAGGGGGCGTTGGGATCGGAGACGGCGGTGTTGATGGAACGCTCGCTGAACTTCAGCGCAAAGACTGCGGCGGATGTCATGACACCCCGCACCCGGCTGCGGACCGTGTCCGCTTTAGCGCCGGTAACGACGGTGATCGAGGTCACCCGGGCGACGGGCCACTCCCGCTTCCCCGTGATCGGAGAGAGTGTCGACGACATCGAAGGTGTCGTGCACCTCAAGCAAGCCGTGGCGGTCCCTGAGCCGGATCGCAGCACAACGCGGGTCCGGGAGGTGATGGCACAGCCAGTGCTCGTGCCGCCCTCCATGGCCTTGGACCCGCTGCTGGATCGCTTGCAAGAACGTGGTCTGCAACTGGCGGTCGTGGTTGATGAGTACGGCGGCACTGCCGGGATCGTGACTTTCGAAGACCTGGTGGAAGAGCTCGTCGGCGACGTCGTCGACGAGCACGACTTGCCCGCGCCGGGAATCCGGCGCCAGCCCGACGGCAGCTGGCTGCTGTCTGGGCTGCTCCGGCCGGACGAGATCCAAGCTGCCATCGGTCTTGAGCTGCCGGCCGGACGTGCCGATTACGAGACGGTGGCGGGGCTCATCTTGCAGCTACTCGGCCGAATCCCGCGACCGGACGACAGCGTCGACGTGCCGGGCGCGACGCTCACCGTGGAACGAATGGACGGCCGGCGGATCGATCGGGTACGAGTCACCCTGCACCCCGACAACACTGACCTCACGCGTACAGACCATCCGGCCCCCACCGGAACCGACGATGATGGCGGCGGAGCATGACGGTCGCGTCGCTGTTGCTCGCGTTTGCGCTCATCGCGGCGAACGGGTTCTTTGTCGGCGCCGAGTTCGCGGTCCTCGCGGCCCGCCGCTCCCGGCTCGAACCGCTGCTGCGCACCTCCCACCGGGCTCGGACCGCACTACGGGCGATCGAACAGCTGCCCTTGATGATCTCGGCCTGCCAGTTCGGCATCACCCTCGCCTCCCTCGGTTTGGGCGCGCTCGCCGAACCCGCGGTTGCGTCACTATTGACCGGACCCCTGGCAGCCCTACATGTCCCGCACGGGCTGGTCCACCCGCTCGCGCTCGGGATCGCGCTCACCTTGGTGTCCTGCCTGCACATGCTGCTCGGCGAAATGGTGCCGAAGAACCTTGCCCTCACTGGGCCGGAACGCGCCGCGATGATGCTCACGCCCGCCCTGTTGGTCTTCGTGCGCATCCTCCGCCCGATCATCATCGCCCTGACCGCCGTGGCAACCGGGGTGTTGCAACTGCTGGGCATCAAACCCGTAAGTGAAATCGGTGACGTCATCGACAGAGACTCCGTAGCGGCGCTGATGGGCGAATCCAACGAAGAGGGGCTCCTCCAGGCCAACCAGCATGAGCTGCTATCCGGAGCGCTGGCCTTCGAGGAAACCAAGGCTGAAGCCGTCGGACTGCCGCTGGAGGCTCTGATCACCGTCGAACCACACGTCACCCCGGCGGATATCGAGCAACTCGTCACCGCCACCGGCTACTCCCGCTTCCCGGTCCGAGCGGATGATCACCAATCGACCGGAGCTGCCCTCATCGGCTACATCCACCTGGCCGACGTCTTGGACACCGACCCGGCGTCCCGGAACCGGCCGGTGGACCGCCGCTACATCCGCCCCCTGAGTGACATCCCGACCACCGCCACCCTGCAAACCGCGCTCGCAACCCTGCGCCGCAGCGGCTCACACCTCGCTCGCCTGATCGACGAAAATGGCCAAACCCGCGGCCTGATTGCACTCGAAGACATCCTCGAACAACTCGTCGGCGAAGTAATGGACGCCACCCGACGATGGGACGCCACCTGAACACGAACGATGCAGTTTGATGGGCAGCGCTCAGATCGGTTCAGCGCAAGGTCGGCGTCGACTCCGTGGAGGCAGCTCCCCCCCGGTACCTGGACAAGTCATCACGCCGTCAGTAGTCGAGTCCCGTCTTTACAGCAAGGCGTGCATACCAGCAGACGTTTGGCTTACGGACGCTCGAACTCGGTAGGTCTCTGGGATGGTCCTCGGCCCCTCCGGACGCAATCGGATCGGTCTTGCGATCAGCGCAGCGGCCCCACCGTACGCTGCCCGGTCGGCTGCCAAGGCGGGTTAGCGGTGTCGGCTGCTAGGACTTGGCCGCCGGAGTGAAGGATGAGGACGCAGCCGTCGAGCCACCGCCGAGGTCATCCATCCGACCAGGGCGCCGACTGTCGCACCCACGACGACGTCGCCGGGGTAGTGGACGCCGGTGTAAACGCGAGAGAACGCCACAACCGCCGCGGCCCCCCGCAGCGGCAGCCTGAGTGCGGGCACCACGTCCCCCACCGAGACGGCGAACGCCGCCGCCGATGCTGCGTGGCCGGAGGGGAACGAGGTCGTCGACGGCATCGGCACCCATCGGCTCTCGGGAACGCCCAGCTGCCTTCGGTCTGGGCGGCGACGCTCGCGCGCCAGCTTCATTGGTTGGTTCACCACGAATGAGGTGACCCCGGTGGCGGCCACCCCGGTCACGGCGGCGCGGCGCCCTTCGGGGCCGCCGAAGAGAGCGAGCGCTCCCGCGACCAGGAACCACGGCTTGGAGAAGTTGGCGAAGTCGGAGACCCGACGCAGCGGACCGTCCAGCCGCGGTGTGGGCATCTCTGCCACG
>DATLPF010000132.1:0-5257 GCA_035535875.1 Propionibacteriaceae bacterium | reverse complement strand
GCGCGACAGCAGCGTCTCGGCGCGGATCCTTGCCAGGGTGTCCGCGCCCCACAGGAGCAACGCAACGACGACGATCAGGCCAAGCACCTGAAGGAGGAGGCGTCGGCGTTCCGGCGATAGACCACGTCGGCGTCGCCTCGTCTCAGCCATCGCCGGACTCCGTACCGTTGATCGCCGGATGCCGTTCACCTCGGGTGATCCGCCGACTCGGCCAACTGGCGCGATGGCCTAGCACGGTGAGCAGTGCTGGCGTCAGTACCGGCCGTACGATCAGGGTGTCGATCATCAACCCGACGGTCACCGCAAAGGCGATCTGACGAAACGTGGCCAGCGGAATGATCGCGACGAGCGCGAACGTCGCCGCCAAGATCACGCCGGCTGTCGTAATCGCTCGCGACGTTCGGGGCACGGCAACCATGATCGCTTTCGCCAGTGGCCGGCGGCTCGCCGCTTCCCAAATCGATCCAACCGAGAAGACGGTGTAGTCCGCACCCAGTGCTATGAGCAGCACCGCCGCAGCGAACGGCGCGTAGAAGGTCAGCCCTTCTTGGCCAAGCACGTCCTGGAAGAGAAACGTCGTCAGCCCCAGCGCCGCTGCGACGCTCAGTGCACTGGCCGCCAGCAGCACCACCGGAGCGACGAGCGCCCTCAGGTAGAGGATCAAGATCACGAGCTCGATCGCGAGTGCCGCCAGCACCGTGATTTCGATGCTTCGCCGAGTCAGCTGGGCAACCGTGGAGGCGAACACTGTCTGGCCCGCAACAGACACCTTGGCATCGGACAGGCCAGACTGCGCAAGGAGGTCGGGGAGGCTTGACTCCAGGTGTCGTACGTTGCCGATGGCCTCGGCGCCTAGCGGGTCGCTGTCATAAATCAGCAGATAGCGTGCGGCGTTCCCGCTTTCCGACAACAACACGCCGCGCGGCTGCTTGGTCGGCATATCTGCCGGCCCGATAACGCGGGCGACCCCAGGCTGCTGAGCCAGCGCAGTCTGTAGGCGGGCCAGTTCCGGCCGCTCAGCCACCACTCCCGGCTTCTCGACGAGGATCTCTGAGGGCGCACTGATGCCACGGAGACCGGCCACGGACAGTAGGTCAGCGCCTTCGGCGACGCTGTCGTCTCGCGGCAGGGCGGCAACGAAGGATAGGTCCAGCCGGGCATGGGTAAGCGGCACGGCCGCCGCCGCGAGGCCGCCGCCGACAGCGATGACAACAAGCAGCGCCGACGCGCGGCGCGTCAGCAGCGCCAGCCCGAGATGCCTGCGACGCGGCGCGGCGCGGAGGAAGCCGTTCCGGGATTGTGAACCGCGGACCGGAAGCACAGTGAACAAGCGCCAGCCCAGGATGGTCATGACCGCGGGCGCCAGCGTCAGGCAGACTGCGAGCCCGACGAGCACGGTGAGAGCCAGCGCCGGGCCGAGCCCTCGGAAAACATGAAACGGTGCGGCCAGCAAGGCGATGGTGCCGCCCGCGACAGTCAAGCCCGCCACGGCGATGATGGGCGCGTTGACGCGCAGAGCGGCGCGGGCAGCCTCTTTCCGGTCGAGTCCGCCGCGAAGCTCATCTCGAAATGCTGAGAAGAGCAACACGCAGTAGTCGGTGACGACACCCAACAGCAGAGCAACAAGGACCGGCTCGAGCTGGGCAGGCACCGTGAAACCCCATGCCGCAGCGAAGCTGGACAACAGCGGGAAATACACCAGGTAGCCCACCGCTGCGACGCCCACCACGACCAGTGGCGCCAGCAACGAACGAAAAGCGAAGGCGACCAGTGCCATGATCACCAGCACGGTGGCGACCTCGAACAGGCGCAAACGGGAGTCGAGGTAGTTGAGCTGGGCAATCTGGGCCGGGACAAAGCCCGTCACGTACGAGCTGACATCCGGCTGGTTGTTGAAGTGCGCGGCGTACCTGTCGGCGAGCTGCACCTCATCGCGCAGGCCAGTGCCGGGCGCAACGTACACGTATGTGACGGCTACATCTGCCCGGCCGGTCGGAACCGGGATCGCTGCCGCAATGGTGCCCGCCTTCGGCTGGATGCCTGACTGCAGCGTGTCCTGCGTCGTCGCTAGCCCCCACAGCAACGAGTCGGCACGGGTCAGCAAGCTCAGCCCATCAGCCTGGTGTACGACGACTGTGGTGCCGGAGAGCAGTGGCACCCGAAACTCCTGGAGAATGCGCTGCTCGACACTGAAAACCGGGCTATCAGCGGGTAGCAGGTCGCCGAAGCTGGTACCGGTTGTGGTATCTGGCCGATACGGGATAAGTACGGTCAGCGCCACGGCGGCCGCCACCCAACCGACGAGAACAATCCAGCGAAGCGTGATGACAATGAAGCGATAACCTCTGCCGAGGCCAGAAGAGACCACCGAGGCAGCTCGGCCCACCCAAGACCCATTCGCCGACTGCACTGGCCGCTCCCGTCCGACCCTGCTCGACCAACCGGCGTCCAGAGCGCCGCTTACGATCGAAGATCAACTAGCCGCTCCATCCTAGGAGGCGCGACGTGGCTGGCACCGATTCGAAACACCAAGCCGATGATGCGACTATGCCGCCCCAGCGACGATCTCGCTGGTGGATCGCGGTGCTTACCTTTGTCGCGGGCGTCGCCGTCGGCGTCCTTATCGTCGGCTTCCTGACCAGGAGCACGCCGGATTTCTCGGGCGCTCCGAGCGCTCCGCCGACGAGCCCGTCGCCCGCCGGAAGCCAGGGTGTGCCCGCCGCGGCCAGTGCCCAAGTCAATGCCGCCTGCCTGCGAGTGATCAACGAAGCCCAAGACGTCGCCACGATCTTGAGTGAGGTCGGCCCGGCGATCACCGCCGTGAACCTCCAGCAGCTCGACGACATCGTGCGCCGGCTTCAGTCCATCCAGGCGCGGCTGGACGACGATCTCCGAGACTGCAAAGTCGAGGCCCAGGTCAACAGGACGCCAACGGCGGTGCCATCACCCTTGTCGACGGTGGAGCCCTCAGCCTCGCCGACGCCGCTACCAACGCCTAGCCCGACTCGCTGACACAGCGACGCCGCGCAGGCATTGCCCTCTCAGGACCGACTCCGACCTCTTTCGAGCTCTAGCAGAACCCGCTTTCGGTCCAGCCCACCGCCATATCCTGTGAGGCCGCCATTGGCACCGATCACCCGATGACACGGAACGATGATCCCTATCGGATTGCGGCCGTTGGCCAATCCGACCGCACGGTAGGCTCCCGGCGACCCGATCTGCTCGGCGATGTCACCGTACGACCTGGTCTCCCCATACGGGATCGTCAGCAGCCCTTCCCAGACCCGCCGCTGGAAGTTCGTTCCAACCAGATCAAGCTCGAGGTCGAACTCTCGGCGCTCGCCCGCGAAGTACGCGTCGAGCTGCTCGACTGCGTCTGAGAACGCTTTGTCGTCGCGCTCCCAACCGCCATGACTCGGTTCATGGGTCTGGTCGACCATCCATAGATGCATCAGGCGGTGATCTTTGCCCGCCAGGGTCAGCGGACCTACGGGACTGACAACGGTTCGGAATTGCATTACAGACATCATTTCTCCTTTATTGGCGGCCAGGCATTCACGGAGTGGTCCAGGGCGGTCCACAGATGTTGGGTGGCGTAGGACCGCCATGGGCGCCAGCGAGAGCTGCGCTCCGTAAGAGCACGGGCGTCTTCCGGCAGCCCCAGCTGCTTGGCGGCGAGCCGAACACCAAGATCAGTGGCGGGGAAGGCGTCGGGGTCGCCTAGACCTCGCATAGCGATGACCTCAGCCGTCCACGGTCCGATACCGGGTAGTGCCGCCAGCTGTTGTCTGGCACGGTCCCAATCGCAACCCGCATGGAGAACCACACGCCCGTCGGCCAGCGCATCAATCAACGCAACTACAGAACGCTGCCGAGCCATCGGGAAGGCCAGATGGGCGGGATCGATGTCGGCAAGCTCCTCAACCGCGGGAAAGACGTGCGTCAGGCCGCCCATCGAGTCGGTCACGGGCCGGCCGTATGCGGCGACCAGCCGGCCGACATGCGTACGCGCCGCCTTGATCGATACCTGTTGGCCGAGCACCACCCGCAGCGCCAACTCCGGCTCTTCGACCGTGCGAGGGATGCGCTGTCCGGGCGCTTTGGCAACCAGCGACCGCAAGTCGCCGTCGGAGCTCAGCGCCTCGACTACCGCCTCCGGATCGGCGTCGAGATCGAGCAACCGTCGACAACGGGCAATCGCGGCGGACACGTCGCGGAAATCGTCCAGCACCAGCAGACAGCGCACATGATCAGGAGTCGGTGTCAGGCTGACGATTCCGCTCCCGGACGGAAGCCGCAACGTGCGCCGATATGCGCCGTCACGTACCTCTTCGCAGCCGGGCACCGCAGTGGCCGCCAAGTGACCGAACACGCCCTCGTACGCGAAGGGCGTTCGCAGCGGCAGGCGCAAGGACAACGCTCCCGTTGCGGCCGGGGTGCCCCGACCCGAGCGGCCCGTCGCCCGCCTACGCAGGCCGGTTGGGGTGGTCTCAAAGACCTCTCGCACGGTGTCGTTGAACTGGCGGATGCTGGCAAACCCGGCTGCGAATGCGACATCGGCGAACGGCAACTCTGTGGTTTCGATCAATATTCGGGCGGTCTGTGCGCGTTGCGCACGAGCCAGCGCCAGTGGACCAGCGCCGACTTCGGCCTGCAAGAGACGCTCGAGCTGGCGGGGGGTGTAGCCGAGCCGGGCCGAAAGCCCGGTGACACCGATTCGGTCGACCTCGCCGTCGGCGATAAGCCGCATCGCCCGCGCCACGACGTCGCCCCGTATATTCCATTCAGGAGAGCCCGGCGAAGCGTCCGGACGGCAGCGCTTGCAGGCGCGGAATCCGGCACGCTGGGCCGCGGCCGCGGTCGGATAGAAGCGGACATTGCGGGCGAACGGCGATCGGGCTGGGCAGCTGGGCCGGCAGTAGATCTTGGTCGTCAGCACAGCGGTGACGAACCATCCGTCGAACCGCGGGTCCTTGGACTGAACGGCTCGGTAGGAGCGGTCGAAATCCTCATGCACGTATCAAGAATTACACCCGATCACCGACATAACTGGCGGAAATCCGACATGGTCGTGCTCCATGCCTATGAGTCAGTGATCGGTGCACCCGGCGTCTTTCGTTTCCTCTAAGCACGCATCCACGCGGAGCGCCGCCAGCGATGATCCGGCCGGTTACGAGAGCCGTGTCAGCCTGAACATCGGAAAGACGCGTGATGTCTTGGTCTCGTACGCGGCGAACCCCGGACGCAGCTCGATGAG
>DATLPF010000131.1:0-19989 GCA_035535875.1 Propionibacteriaceae bacterium | reverse complement strand
GGAGTAGTCCTCGCAACCGTGGTTCGGCTCTCCTGGGGAGGTGAGCCGACCACGCGCAACTTTCATTCCGCCCTGGGCGAACACTGCGGTGTTGCCCTCGGGCGTCCCTTGTGCGGGAACACAAGGGCGGACGCAACTGTTGCGTCTTCGGTGAGGCGAGATCGTCGCCAGGTCCTGACGTCGTTGTTACGTATCAGGGGCTGGTGCACGGCCTCCGGCCGACTAGAGTTGCCACCAGATGGCTGACCGATCCGTCCCACTCCGTCAGGGGTGATCGTTAGCAGGTCACCGAGGGCCATCGCAAGCGAGGAGCAATCATGTTTGAGCGGTTTACCGATCGGGCCCGTCGCGTCGTCGTGTTGGCGCAAGAAGAGGCCCGCATGCTGAACCACAACTACATCGGCACTGAGCACATCCTGCTGGGACTCATCCATGAGGGCGAGGGCGTGGCCGCCAAAGCTTTGGAGTCCCTCGGTATTTCCTTAGAGGCTGTCCGGCAAAAGGTTGAAGAGATCATCGGCCATGGGCAGCAATCCCCAAGTGGACACATCCCATTCACGCCTCGAGCAAAAAAAGTACTGGAACTGAGCCTGCGCGAAGCGCTCCAGATCAATCATTCCTACATCGGCACCGAGCACATCCTGCTCGGCCTGATTCGGGAAGGTGAAGGCGTTGCAGCCCAGGTATTGGTGAAGCTTGGCGCGGACCTCAACCGGGTCAGAAATCAGGTCTTGCAATTGCTCAGCGGCTTCCAAGGTAAGGAAGCTGCTACTTCAGGCGCACCGGAGCAGGGCAGTACTCCGTCGTCGTCGATGGTGCTCGACCAGTTCGGTCGTAATCTCACCCAGGCGGCTCGGGAGAACAAGCTTGATCCGGTTATCGGCCGGGAGACCGAGATCGAGCGAGTGATGACCGTCCTGTCGCGCCGTACCAAAAACAATCCGGTACTGATTGGCGAGCCGGGCGTTGGCAAGACCGCCGTAGTTGAAGGCCTTTCACAGGCCATCGTCCGCGGCGACGTTCCCGAAACACTCCGGGATAAGCAGATTTACACACTCGACCTTGGTGCGTTGGTTGCTGGCAGCCGTTATCGCGGTGATTTCGAGGAGCGCCTGAAGAAGGTGCTGAAGGAGATCAAGACCCGCGGCGACGTTGTGCTGTTTATCGACGAGATCCACACTCTCGTCGGCGCCGGTGCGGCCGAGGGGGCTATCGATGCCGCCAGCATCCTCAAGCCGATGCTGGCGCGCGGCGAGTTGCAGACTATCGGCGCCACCACATTGGACGAGTATCGGAAGTACGTTGAGAAGGACGCCGCGCTGGAGCGGCGCTTCCAGCCGATTCAGGTAGCGGAGCCGTCGATCGCGCACACCATCGATATCCTGCGTGGGCTTCGCGACCGCTACGAGGCGCACCACCGGATCACCATCACTGATGAGGCACTGGTCGCTGCGGCTCAGATGGCTGATCGGTACATCTCTGATCGTTTCCTGCCAGACAAGGCGATCGACCTGATCGACGAGGCAGGAGCCCGGCTGCGAATCCGCCGGATGACCGCTCCGCCGGACCTGCGCGAGTTCGACGAGAAGGTGGCAGCCGTACGGCTGGAGAAGGAAGCCGCGATCGATGCCCAGGACTTCGAGCGGGCTGCCGGTCTCCGCGATGACGAAAAGAAGCTGCTGACCGCGCGCGCCGAGCGTGAGGCGCAATGGAAGTCTGGTGATCTTGACGTCGTTGCCGAGGTGGATGAGGAGATCATCGCCGAGGTGTTGTCCACGGCAACGGGCATCCCGGTTTTCAAGCTGACAGAGGAAGAGTCGGCCCGACTGCTGCGGATGGAAGAGGAAATCGGTAAGCGTTACATCGGCCAGCACGACGCGGTCAAGGCGCTATCTCGATCAATCCGGCGTACCAGGGCCGGCCTGAAGGACCCGAAGCGACCCAGCGGCTCGTTCATCTTTGCCGGCCCCTCCGGTGTCGGGAAGACCGAGCTGACGAAGGCACTGACGGAGTTCTTGTTCGGCGACGAGGATGCGTTGATCCAGCTCGACATGAGCGAGTACTCCGAGAAGCACACCGCCTCCCGGCTCTTCGGCTCGCCTCCCGGCTACGTCGGCTACGAGGAAGGCGGCCAGCTCACCGAGAAGGTACGCCGCAAGCCATTCAGTGTCGTGCTGTTCGACGAGGTGGAGAAGGCTCACCCGGACATCTTCAACTCGCTGCTGCAGATCCTGGACGAGGGGCGGCTGACCGACGCGCAGGGCCGCAAGGTGGACTTTAAGAACTGCGTGATCGTGATGACCACCAACCTGGGCACCCGGGATATCGCCAAGAGCGTGACGCTCGGGTTCAGCCAGGGCAGCGATACCGACGGCGGCTACGAGAAGATGAAGGCCAAGGTCTCCGACGAGCTCAAGCAGCACTTCCGGCCGGAGTTCTTGAACCGCGTCGACGAGATCGTCGTGTTCCGACAGCTCACCCAGGAAGACATCGAGCGGATCGTGGACCTGATGGTGGCCGAAATCGAGGTCCGGCTGAAGGACAAGGACATGGGCATCGAGCTCACGCCCGCGGCGAAGACGCTGATCGGCAAGCGCGGCTTCGACCCAGTACTAGGAGCTCGGCCGCTCCGCCGGGCGATTCAGCGCGACATCGAGGACCTGCTTGCGGAGAAGATCTTGTTCGCCGAGCTGAAGCCGGGCGAGATCGTCGTGGTCGATGTCGCTGATCCGGGCTCAGAGCACCCGTTCACCTTCACCGGCACACCGCGTTCGGCAGCTCCGGACGTACCACCGGTGGAGTTCGGCGGCATCGTCGAGGGCTTGAACGAAGGTTCCGAAGCCGCCAACGAGTAGCAATTCCCGAACGGCCAGCCGGCCGCATCCCATATGGGGTGCGGCCGGCCTCGTTTCGCCCGTCAACATCCCACGCAGCGTGGGATGTTGACGCCGTACATGCGTTGTATGCCATGCACAGTGTGGGGAAGTTGGGTACGGCCTGGTTGACTCGCCGATCACCCGAAAGGCGTACGACGGCACGGGAGTGTGACTCGTGCCCCTGACGCGTGTTGTCAGCATCTGGCAGAGTGGCGCGGTGCGACTGCCAAACCGGATTCCGGCCGTTTGGCTGGTGATCTCGGGAATCGTCTCGGTCCAGGTTGGGGCGGCAATCGCGAAGAATCTGTTCGACCTGGTGCCGCCGACGGCAATGGTCTGGCTGCGGCTCATAACATCCGCTGTGATCTTGCTCTTGGTGGCACGGCCACGGCTAGCGGGCCATTCAGGTCGGGACTGGCTCATCGTGCTTGGCTTTGGCGTCAGCCTCATGACGATGAACTGGGCGATCTATCAGTCGTTTGCGCGGATCCCCTTGGGCATCGCGGTGACGATCGAGTTTCTCGGTCCGCTCACCGTTGCTGTGATCGGTTCGCGTCGTTTCGCCGACCTGATCTGGGTTGTGCTCGCGGGGATCGGCGTCGCGCTGCTCGGTGTCTCGAGAGCCAGCCTGACACTCGCCGGAGTTGGATTCGCTCTGCTTGCGGCTCTCGGTTGGGCCTTCTACATCCTGCTGAGCGCCCAGACAGGCCGTCGCTGGCCCGGGATCAGCGGCCTTGCCATTGCCAGCATGGTCGGAGCAATCGCCTTGGCACCTCCGGCAATCGTGGAGGCCGGCAATCAGATGCTGAACTCAACGGTGCTCATGCTGGGATTGGCGATTGGCTTGCTGAGCTCGGTCATTCCGTACAGCTTCGAGCTGATCGCTTTACGTCGTATTCCGCCCCGAGTCTTCAGCATCTTGATGAGCCTCGAGCCTGCGGTGGCGGCGCTCGCCGCGATGATCTTGCTTGGGGAGTTTCTGAGCTTGGTGCAGTGGCTCGCCATGGCTTGTGTGGTAATCGCCAGTATCGGCGCAACTCGTACGTCAACGACTTTGGATCAGCCGGCGCCGGACTGAGTCGACAAATGCCGGTAGCGAAGCGCTAATGGCCGAATGCATCAGAATCGGTGACAACGGATTCGCCCCGGTCGAGCCCGCTGATTGTGCTCATCTCCTGCTCATTCAGCTCGAAGTCAAAGATGTCGATGTTCTCCGCGATTCGGCCGGGATTCGACGACCGTGGAATTGCCACCAGACCGAGCTGGATGTGCCAGCGGAGTACGACTTGCGTCGGGGACTTGCCATGCTCGATCGCGATCCCGGTGATCACCGGGTTGTTCCTCAGCTCGTCGCTCGATGCACCAACCGGGCTGTACGACTCGGTGACAATGCCGTGGGCGGCGTGGTACGCCCGGCTCTCCTTCCTAGACGAGTAGGGACTCAGTTGAATCTGGTTCACGTCCGGCGTGATACCGGTCTCGTCGAGCACGCGCTGCAGATGGGCCGGCTTGAAGTTGGATGTGCCAATGGCGCGGAGTCCGGTGTCTTTGAGCACCGTCTCGAGACCCCGCAGTGCATCGACGTAGCGATCTTGGTCCGGGTTCGGCCAATGCACCAACAGGAGATCGACGTAGTCGACGCCCAGTCGCTCCAGGCTCGCTTTGTACGCGTGACGGACGCCATCGACGCTATGCCACCGGCGATTGAACTTCGTGGTGATGAAGACCTCGGACCGATCGATACCAGAGTCCCGGACGGCTTGTCCGACCGCATCCTCATTGCGGTAGTTCTCGGCCGTGTCGATCAGGCGGTAGCCGGCCTCGAGCGCCGTCCGGACCTGAGTCGCTGACTCGGCCCCCTGGAGGGGCGATGTGCCGAGTCCGAGGACCGGGATTTCGGCACCACTGCGGAGCGGGAGGTTCGGAGCGAGTCCAGACATTAGACAAGTGCCTCCTGATCAAGGGTCTCAAGACCTAGCCGGGCAACGACCATCGGTTACCTGCAGCGACCACCAGCCCGTCTTGTACGAGCGAGGCCAGCGCGCGGTCGCGCTGCGGAGAATCTTGCCACGCCTCCGTGAGGTCGGTATCTGGGATCGGCTCGTCGCTGGATCGGAGCACCGCGAGCAGCGCACCCCGGCACTGCCGGTCAGTCCCCACATACGGCTGACCGCGCCTCGGCGCCCCAACCCACGCCGGATAACCGGCCTGACGCCACGCACACAGCGTAGCGACGGGGCAGGCATCGCAGCTGGGATTGCGGGCGCGGCACACTACAGCGCCCAGCTCCATCGAGGCGATCGCCCAGCGCGCCGCACGCTGCGGGTTCCGGGGAGCCAGCTCCTCCGCCAGCGCCCGCTCCCGCCTAGTCGCCGCCGAACTGGGGTACGCGACACCCGATACGAGTCTGCTCAGCAGACGGCGGATATTCGTGTCCAGCACGATCTCGCGCCGACCGTACGCGAAGCTTCCGATTGCCGCCGCCGTGTACGAGCCGACTCCCGGCAACCTCAGCAAGGCCTCGTGATCTTCGGGCACCTGGCCGTCGAAGTCGTTCATGATCATTTGGGCCGCCTGGTGCAGCCGCAGGGCTCGCCGTGGGTAACCCAGCCGGCCCCAGGCTCGCAGGGCGTCACCGGGCGGCGCGGTGGCCAGCGCTACGGGCGTCGGCCACCGCTCCAACCACGCCTGCCATGGGCCGCGTACCCGCTCCACCGGGGTCTGTTGCAGCATGAATTCGCTGACCATGATCGCCCAGGGGGTCGCGTCCGGACGTCGCCACGGCAGATCGCGAGCATGCTCGGCGTACCAGCTCAGGATTCCCCGAACCGCGGTCCGAGCTCTGCCGATCGGCAGCTGCCGGTCCTCGACGCCATCGGACACGTGCGTCACCGTACTCTGTCCAATTGCTCGCTCCGCTCGCTGCGGATCGCGCTTTGCGAGTCCGCCTACTTCGTCGTCGCTCGGGGACGAGATGCGTGTCCCCTCGCTTCTCCTCAGCACGGCGGCGCGCGATTCGGGTTCCAATTGCTCGCTCCGCGTCTGATGCTCGCTCCGCTCGCTGAGGATTGCGCCAGCTAGCCGCTGCCTTCCTCATCTCGCTCGCAGACGAAAAGCATGTCTGCTCCCTCCCTCGTCCAGGCAGCGGCGCGCAATCCTGGTCGCTGCGGATCGCGCTGTGTTTGATTGCTCGCTCCGCTCGCGGCGATGTTCGCTGGGTTGCCGCCGTCTTCGTCGGAGCTGACGGAACGGAAAAGCGTTGTTCCGTCATCTCTTCCTGCAGATCGGCGGCGCGAACATCGCGAGTCCGCCTACTTCGTCGTCGCTCGGGACGAGATGCGTGTCCCCTCGCTTCTCCTCAGCACGGCGGCGCGCGATCCGGGGTGCAATGGCAGTCCCGTCGTGGGCGGCGTGGCTCCAGGCCGGGCGCCGCCATGCTGCCTAGGCTCGGCTGCATGAGCGGCCTGCTGCGCCCGGTTGGGCCGGAGACTGCGCAGACCTATTGGGTTCGGCGCGCCCTGATTTTCGGCGCGACGATGGTGCTCGCGGTCGCCGTGGCGTTGATCGCCAACGGCACCAGCAGCGGTTCTGCAGTTCGAGCGAATCCGTCGCCTCCCACTGCCGGGTATCCAATCCCGAGCTCCGCTTCACCAAGCTCGATGCTGACAGCCATGGCCACGCCAGCAGCGGCCGAGCCTTCGGCTTCAGCAACGTCGACCCCAGTGCCGAAGGCCACCACACGGAAAGCGTCGACGAAGAAGGCAGATCGGAGTGGCAGAGTGGACTGCCCCGTCGATGAACTCCGGCCAACCCTGACTGGCAAGCAGCGCCTAGCACCCAAGAAGCCCTACACCTTCCAGCTGTCGTTGATCAACGGCTCGGACAAAACCTGCATGGCGCGGGTGACCAAGAAGAACTTCGAGTTCGCCATCGATTCCGGCAGCGACCGCATTTGGAGCACCGCTGACTGTCCGTCCACCATCAAGCCCATCAGGCGAAAGCTCGCTTCCGAACATGCCGTTGCATGGTCTCTGACTTGGGACGGTAAGCGCTCCAAGCCCGACTGCAAGTCAGGTCGCAAGGCGCTGCGTCCGGGGACGTACGTCGCGACCGCCCAGCTAGCGGATGCAGAGCCGGTGCAACTCCGGATGATCTTGGGGGAGTAACGGGCAGTCAGGTGATTTCCGACGTTCGCAGCTAGGAGATGCGCTCCGTGTACGCCGACTCGGCCAGCCGGACCAGACCGTCCCGAATCACCCGGGCACGGCTCTCGCCGACTCCCTCGACTGCCTGTAGGTCAGTGCTGCTGGCACCAAAGAGAGCCTGAAGAGTGCCGAAGTGCTCGATCAGCCGATCTCCGAGATATGACGGCAGGCGATTGATCTGCGACATCTGCCGGAACCCTCGGGTTGTGACGTGAGTTTCCAGGTGCACGTTGTGCGAGAAGCCGGCGGCGCGCGCGACGGTGAGTGGATCCAGGAGCTCGTCGGTGTTCAAATGATCAAGACCGGCGAGACCGAACCCTGATGATTCGGCTGGGCAATAGTCCCGCTCGAGCAGGCAGCGCAGCTCGTGGATACCCGCGCGGAGCTCATGCAGCTGCAGGGTGAGCAGACGGCCGTCTGTGCCCAGCTCGACGACGTAGGTGTCGAGTTCCTCCTCCAGCCGCCGCACCATCTCCAGTCGCTGGGCCACGAGAGCAAAGTCTCTGACCGTTACCTGATCTTGAACCTCCAGTGAGGACAGCCGGGTGGTGACCTCCCAGAGCCGCCCTCGGTACCGTTCCAGGGTCTGCAGTGCCTGGTGTGCTCGCGTCAAGATCTGGTCGGAGTGCTCGACGAGATGGCGGCGGTGATCCAGGTACAGCGTGATGGTCGACATCGATGCGGAGATTGAAATCACGGGCAGCCCGGACTGGCGTGACACCCGGTCAGCCGTGCGATGCCGGGTTCCAGTTTCGACGGTGTCGATGTCCGCGTCGGGCATCAGCTGGACTCCAGCGCGGACGATGCGGTCGTTCTCCCAATCAAAGATGATGGCCCCATCCATCTTTGCGAGCTCACGCAGCGCTGTTGGCGTGTAGACGACATCGAGCGCAAAGCCACCGGTCGAGATCTGAGAGATGATCTTGTTTCGGCCGAGCACCACGAGAGCCCCGGTACGTCCCCGCAGGATCCGCTCGAAGCCGTCGCGGAGGGGCGTTCCGGGTGCCACCATCGCGAGGTAGTCCAGCAGCCGGCGGTGCTGATCGAGGTCCGACGCCACAATCGCTCCCTCCGTCAGCCTCAAAAGATTGAAAAACGGGGGCGGGTCCTGCCGCGCCGTTGCGACCAGACCCACTCCCTCGGCCGACGGTATCAACTGCTCCGCTTACCGAACGCGCAGTGTCGCACCAGGGTCACATCATTGTCACGTTAGTCGGGCGGGAGCAGCGCCAGAGCTGCGAGCGCCTGCTCGACTGTCGTCACCGAATGCACCAGCATGCCCGCATGTACCGTCATGATCTGCTCCCCTGAGTCCCGCAGCTCGGCAGGGATCACCGCCTCGGCGGAACCGAGCCTGGCTGCCTCGTTGAGTCTCCGATCGGTTCCGGGCACACGCCGCAGTTCGCCGGCCAGCCCGACCTCGCCGAGGGCCGCGATGCGTTGCGGCACTGGCCTGTTGCATGCGGCTGAGGCGATCGCGAGCGCAGCCGCTAGGTCGGCCGCAGGCTCGCTCACCTTGGCCCCGCCGACAGTCGACACATAAACGTCGCGGTCGTTGAGCCGTAGACCGCAGCGCTGTTCTAAGACAGCCAGAACCATGGCAATCCGGCCCGATTCGACACCGTTCATAATTCGCCGCGGCTGTGTCGTCGAGGACTTGGCGACCAGCGCCTGAATTTCCGCGAGCAGCGGTCGGCGACCCTCCATCGTGACCGTCACAGCAGTGCCAGGCACTGGCTCGGAATGCTGCGAGGTGAACAGGCCTGAGGGATCGGGTACCTCCAGGATTCCTGAGTCGACCATCTCGAAGCAGCCGACCTCATCGGCCGGGCCGAAGCGGTTCTTGGTCGCGCGTACCATCCGAAAACCCGAGTGGCGGTCACCTTCAAATGCGAGCACGACATCGACCAGATGCTCCAACAGCCGAGGACCAGCAATGGCCCCGTCCTTGGTCACGTGTCCAACGATGATCACTGCCATCCCGCGTCGCTTCGCTACCCGCACCAATGCACTCGTTACTTCGCGGACCTGAGTTACACCACCAGGTGACCCATCAGCCTCAGCGGTGCCGATTGTCTGCACCGAGTCGAGCACCATGAGAGAAGGCCGCACCTCCTCGATGTGGCCAAGTACGGTGCCGAGGTCGGTCTCAGCCGCCAGGTAGAGCTGATCGGCCACTGCGTTGGTGCGGCCGGCCCGTAGCCGCACCTGCGCAGCCGACTCCTCGCCAGTCACGTACAAGGTGGTATGCCCACTTCGAGCCCAGCGGGCCGCGACCTCCAGCAGCAGTGTGGACTTTCCCACGCCCGGCTCTCCAGCCAGCAGCACCACAACCCCTGGCACGAGGCCGTCGCCTAGCACCCGGTCGAGCTCGGCGACGCCGGTGCGGGCACGAGTCGCCAGCGTGGCGTTGACATGGCCGATCGGAACCGCCTTGCTGACCGGCACCGACGAGGAGATCTGGCTCAGTTTCGGCGCGGCGTTCTCAACCACACTGCCCCACATCTGACACTCGCCACAGCGGCCGACCCAGCGACTCGACCGCCAGCCGCATTCGGTGCAGACGTGGCTGGGTCTGGTGCTCGTCTTGGGCATGTGGGAGACGCTAGAACCCAGGGCTGACACTTCTTGAGCCTCGCTGCGGGAGCGCTGAGGCTACTCTGACGACAGCACCGTTCGTCCCAGGGAGTGCCATGACCATCGAGCCTGCTCGCGACGTCCGCCGGGGCACGGTGGACGAAACAGCCTGGTTCGTCGCCGGCGGATTACTGATCGTCGCCGGCCTGACAACGGCGGTATCGGTCCTGCGGCAGTGGTCGCTGTGTGGTGCAAGCCCGGCATCTGAGGCTTGCGCGGCGTTGAAACAGACCATGAACCTGCTGCCGATCCAGGCCGACTCCATGGCGCTGCGCGTGCCCTGGGCAGCCCCATTGGCGGCGCTGGCGCTCACGCTTGCTACCAGCGCCTGGATCGCTTTTCTACTTCTGCACCCATTGGCTCGCGGCATCAAGATCTTCGGTGCGGGCCTCGCCGTCGCGTTGGTGATCATGAGTATCGGCGGGTGGTTCGGAGTCTGGTCGGTTGAGAGTTGGGTCGCTCACGGCGGTTTCTGGATCGCCTTTGGGACGATCTCAGAATTCGTGGCCATTGCTTTTCTGGTCTACGCGACCATGAGCCGGCAAGCGGTCAACCTCCCCACTACGCAGCGACTGGCGGTCCTGCTCTTCGGTGTGACCGCATTCGGCACCATGCATCAGTCTGCCGAGTTCATCCTGCTCGGCTTGTCCGACCAGTCGGCCACTGGTGTGCCGCACTACCTGGGGCTGGGCACGGCGCTCACTCTCGGCCTGACCGGCGCGGGTGTCATCTGGATGACGCTACGCGCGCGCAAGAATCCTCAATCCCACGCGGTTTCCATCGCTGGCTAGGGCAACGAGCTAAGTTTCCTGACCCGGCAGCGTTGCGGCCACCTCCAGTACGCGCGTGTTCGCGGCCGGCTCACCGACAGTGATCCGGAGACCATCCCAATCACTGCCCGAGGCGTACGGACGCACTGCCACCCCGGCACGGGCAAAGGCCGCTGCGTACGCCTCGGTTCGTGAACCGCCAGGCAGCCACACGAAGTTGCCTTGCGCATCCGGCACCTCGAAGCCGAGATCCCGCAGGCCGACAGCCAGCGCGTCACGTGCTTTGACGAGATCGGCGACCCGGTCGAGCAGCAGCGCCTCCGCCTCCAGTGAGGCGATCACCGCTGCCTGGGCGGCGATGGATACCCCGAACGGGAGCGACACGGCGCGTACGGCAGCGGCAATGCGAGCATCGGCCACGCAGTAGCCGACGCGAAACCCGGCAAGTCCGTACGCCTTAGAGAAGGTCCGCAGCACCACGACATTGGGTCCTCCGGCCATGGCGTCCAAGCCACGAAGCCCCTGCGGGTCAGTGACGAACTCCACGTACGCCTCGTCGAGAATGATCATGATGTGATCGGGCACCGAGTCGATGAAGTCGATCACCTGTTGATGCTGCAGCGCCGGACCCGTCGGATTGTTCGGCGTACAGAGCATGATTGCCTTCGTAGCCGAGGTGACAGCCCTTCGCATGGCGTCAAGATCATGAACGGCGCCGGGACCAAGCGGCACCGGCACTGGTGACGCGCCGGTGAGCGGTACCGCGATCGGATAGGCCTCGAAGCTGCGCCACGCGTAGACCACCTCATCGCCCGCCTCACAGGTGGCTTGTAGCAGGTGGTAGAGCACGGCCACCGAGCCCGTGCCGAACGCGACCTGTTCTCCCGGCACTCCAAGCCGGCTACTCAGAGCGTGGGTCATCTCGCTGTTGGCAATGTCGGGATAGCGGTTCATCTGAGCCACGGCGGCGGCGGTGGCCTCCATCACGCCAGGCAGAGGTGGGAAGGGATTCTCATTGCTGGACAGCTTGAAGGAGGGCACATGACTCGTGCGGGGAGCAGGCTTGCCGGCGGTGTACGTCGGCAGTCCCGCAATGGCAGACCGCAACCGGATCAAATTCGGACCTCACCGCGGGGGGTGCTGAAGATCGCAGCGGCCAGGCCAGCCCGGTTCCGCGGCGGACACCAGTCGATGTCGACGTCGGACAAGATCTCTTTGCTGCGTCCGCCCAGCCACTCATCCACCCGCTCTTGATCACCGGCGATCTCGATCTTGAGGAGCTCGACCTGGCGGCCACCCGAAGAGGGGTGGACCGCTTCGGGCGACCACTGCACGAAGAAAGGAAGCTGGGGATCGACCTGGAGGTCCTTGACCCCGAGCTGATGCCAGGTCAGCACCGTCCCATCCGGCAAGTGACGATGGCCCTCGATCGCCGGCCGACCCATCCGCTGCTCGATCGGAGCAAGATCATCGACTGCAATCACCCAACCGAGCCAACCACCGCCCTGCGCCGATCGCGCCCGGACCGCCTGGCCAAACGGCACCTTGTCGGCCGCGGGGTGATCCAAAACACCGACCACCTCGAGATACTGCCCGCCCGTCAGCGGCAGAATCCAGTTGCGGGTACCGAACCGTGGATGGAATCCTCCGTCGAGAAAAGGCACTCCCAGCTGCGCTCCGAGTCGCTGTGCCGTTGCCTCGAGGCCTTCCGGTCCGGCCGCGAACGACAGGTGGTCCAAGTGCATGTCCACATTGTTGCCGGGGGCCATCTCCGCAGAGCAGGGGGTCCTCTTCACCCAGCCTGACGGCCGCGGCAGCCTATGGGGTGGGATCGGCCGGATGCCGCATCGCGTTGCCGCGCCGGGACTCGAATTCTTGACACATCTCGACGAGGACCTGGTACGCGGCCGCGCCCATCAGCGCAACCAGCTCGGCGCGATTTTCCAGGTACACCGGGCGTACGCCATGATGCGCCTCGGTGTTGGACGAGCAATACCAATCGAGGTCGGCTCCTCCGGGACCCCAACCGTCTCGACTGTATTCGCCAATGGTGATCTCGGTGTAGGTCGTGTCGTCGGTGCGAGTCACCGAGCGGAACTGGCGGCGGATCGGGAGCTGCCAGCACACGTCGGGCTTGGTTTCCAAGAAGTCGCGGCCCTGGCTGAGGGCAAGCAGGTGCAGCGCGCAACCCTGGCCGGCTGGAAAGCCGGGACGGTTGAGAAAGATGCAGGCACCGTCGATCACCCTCGTCTTGCGGCCAGGCAGTTCACCCTCGGCAAGATGATCAGGATGTTCCTCCTCGGCCCAGCCGCCGACGCGGCCGTCTTTCTTGTACTGCCACTGGCTGCCCTTTAGCTGCCGGACTGCCTTGCCGACGCGTTTCTCGTCGTCGGCGTCGGCGAAATGGGCGCCGAGGGTGCAGCATCCATCATTCGGCCGGTCGGCGTAAATACCGCAGCAGCCCTGGCCATAGATACAGGCCCAGCGTGAGGTGAGCCAGGTGAGGTCACAGCGAAAGATCTGGCCGTTGTCGGCTGGATCGCAGAACTCGACGAAGGCGCGAGGGAAGCCGATCAGCACTTCTGGCACGCGCGCCAGTGTATGCCTGCTGCCGGGCCGTGAGCGTCGGTAATCGCGCACCGCCGTGCTGAGGAGGAGCGAGCAGACACGCCTTTCGTCTGCGAGTGACGACGAAGTAGGCGGATTCCACGCGCGATGCGCGAACGGCCCCACAAAAACCGGGTCTAGGCTGGGCGCGTGCCCGCACATGACCCGTCCTCGTCGACGGCGCGGGGAGCGGAGCTGGTGCAGAACTCGGAGGGCCAGCTGATCAAGATCCCCCCCGCCCGGATCGGACTCTCCACCTCGTCGGTGTATCCCGAGAGCACCTCAAGTGCGTTCGAGCTTGCGCGGCGGCTTGGCTACGACGGGGTCGAGATCATGATCGGCATCGATCCGGTGGCGGCAGATATCGATGCAGTAGAGAAGCTCCGCGACTACCACGGGGTGCCCGTGCTAGCCATCCATTCGCCCTGTTTGTTGATCACTCAGCGGGTCTGGGGTACCGATCCTTGGTCGAAGCTCGAGCGATCAGCCGAGGCGGCGCGCCGACTCAACGCCGACGTCGTGGTTGTTCATCCCCCATTCCGATGGCAGCGCGACTACGCCAGAGGGTTCGTCGAAGGAGTCCGGCGGCTGGCGGAGAGCACCGGCATCCTGATCTCTGTCGAGAACATGTATCCATGGCGCACACCAGGCGGCGAGCTGAAGGCATACGTGCCCGGATGGGATCCCACCGAGCTGGACTACGACGATCTGACGCTGGATCTCTCTCACGCCTCGACCTCCAACCAGCAGTCGATTGATCTTGTTCGTTCCTGGGGACCGCGGCTACGGCATATCCATCTCACCGACGGGACAGGGTCGGCTAAGGACGAGCACCTCGTGCCCGGCCGCGGCGACCAGCAGGCTGGCCGGGTGTTGCAATACCTTGCCGAGCACGACTTCTCCGGCCACGTGGTGCTCGAGGTCAACTCGCGCAAGAGCGGCACCCGGGCCCAGCGGGAAGCAGACCTGGCCGAGTCACTGGCCTTCGCACGGCTGCACCTCGCCGCGCCGATTCAGGCCTCGTACGCCGTGGATGCTGCCGGAGTTGCCAGCGAGCTATAGCGGAGCAGCACGGCACCTGAGATGAAGGACCGCGTCTCCAGCAGTCGTAGCGGCACTTCCGCGGACTCGAACAAGCGTGCGCCGCGGCCGACTACTACTGGGAAGACGAACAGTCGGTATTCGTCGACCAGGCCTGTGGCGACCAGCGCTTGGACGAGTTGCACGCTGCCGGTGGCGACGATGTCGCGACCCGGTGCGGCCTTCAGCGCTCGCACCTCCTCGACGAGATCGCCCTGCAGAAGGGTCGTGTTCTGCCAGCCGGGATCCTTGATCGTGCCAGAGACGACGTACTTGCTCACGCGGTTGAGGTAGTCGGAGACACCGGTCGGATCGTCGGTCTGCTTGGGCCAGAAGTCGCGGAATGCCTCGAATGTGTTGCGGCCAACAAGCAGCGCGTCTGCTGCAGCGGAGTGCTCGGCATTCGTGGCGATGATGTCGGACTGATCGACGTCTTTGGCGAGCGGGTCGAACCAGCCCGCGGCCATGTCGATGACGCCGTCGACAGTGATGTTCTCGGTGACAACGAGCTTGCGCACGGCTCTCCTATGCGATCGAACGGATCCTCTCTGGCGATTAGACCGATCGGCGGATGCGAACTCATCGCGATCGGCTCACGGAGCGTCGGGTGAGTTGCCGGTCACGCAGAAGACCATCCCGACCGGGTCACGCAGCACGATCCAGCCGCGGCCGGGCCCAAGGCGCTCGCCGCCCAGCTCGACCAGCCGGGCCGTCTCCGCCTCGACATCGTCGGCGCCTAGGTCGATATGGGCTCGTACGGCGGTCGCCGGGTCATCGGAACCGAGCCGCTGGAAGAGAAGCTGGACGCTGGAGCCCGTTGGCGGGTACAGCTTGCCGGCGAACCCGTTCTGGTCGCCTTCGCGCCACCGCCAGCCGGTTGCGGCCCGCCAGAATGCCACCTCTTGATCATGCAAAGTCGGCGGTGAGTCGATGCAGATCTGGACCAGGCGGCTGCGGTTCCCTGCGAAGCGCTGGGCCGGCGGGCGAGCGTGTTCCTCCCGGTCCACAAGGCAAAATGGGAGTCCACCAGGCGATCTCATCGGGCACCAGCCCTCAAATTGGCCAGTGACGGCCGCTCCCAGCTTGACGAGTCGGTCAGCGGAGCCACGATCGGCAACCTCAAGATCAAAATGGATTCGCGGGCCGTGATCCCCGATCTGCTGGTGGATGTAGGAGTCGCCCTGGGGCGGGACGAAGCTGCGGAATTCCGGGAGGCCAGGCCATGGCTCGCCGAGCGGCCAGCCCAGCGCCGCCGACCAAAAGGTCGCCGACTCCTCGGACACATCGAGGGCCACGTCGATGAGGACGTGCAGCCATTGGGTTTGCTCGGCCACGGAACTTGATCTAACGAGGACCATCCACGCGGTAGCGCAGATGGGTGACGTTGGGCCCGTCGATAGCCCGGGTCTTGGTCAGATGCCATGTTTGATCGAAGCCTTCGAAGAGGCGGATACCGTTCCCAAGGATGAGCGGCACGACGTGCAGCTGCAGCTCATCGACAAGCCGAGCCGCGAGACACTGCCGGGCGATGTCGGCACCGCCACCGATTGTCACGTAGCGGTCGGTGGCCGCCTTTTTCGCCGAAGCGATCGCAGCTGCAACGCCGTTGGTGACGAAGATGAACTCGACGGTACGGCCTGGCACCGGAGGCGGCGCCTGGTGAGTGATCACGAAGTGCGGCACCGCGTACGGCGTGTCCTCCCAGCCGCCGGCCTCCTCTCCGGTAGCGAACGCGCCGCGGCCCATCACGATGGCGCCGGTCGTTGCGACCAAGTCCTCGATCACCGGTCGGCTGGCGTCCGACGGATTCAAGTACCAGTCGTACAGACCCGCATCGGCACCGCCGGGCCCGGCGACGTACCCGTCGAGCGAGACCGCCATGTCCAGGAGGACGTCGGCCATCACAACACCTCTCTCTGGCCGGTGATCAACGGCGATACGGCCACGATCTCATGATCAGACTCGCGACGCGCGACCGACTCATCACCTCCACTAGGTTCCCTCATCGCAGGAAGGTAAACAGTTGTCGATCCGGGATCAACGGCTGAAGCGGGCCGTCGCAGCGGGCTGAACCGAGTGCCGCGCGTTCATCCTCATCATGATCGATTTCCAGACCGTTCAAGCTCTATTCCAAGCCGGACATGAAGTCGAGGAGTAACTTCGCAACGACTTGGGGTTGCTTGGCCTGCCAGCCGGCGCCCGCCCGCGGCACTACGGACAGGTTGCCGAGCGGGAGAGATCTGGCCACGACCGAGCTAGGCCCGCGGTTGGCCACGTCACGCTCACCAACGATGACGAGCGAAGGCGCTTGCACCCGCTCGGCAAGCGGTCGGAAGTCGGCTGGCCGGACCTGATCGAAGAGGTCGAGAACTTGAGGTGGCCGGGCGCCAAGTTGTTGGACGACCGTTGCGGGGAGGAGATTGAGGACTCCGTAGTAGAGGGAGCGGAGCACGATGGTCTCGAGGCGGGCGTTGGTACTCAGCATGAGTGCGGCGACCCGTTCGCCATGGGTGGCGGCGAGCTGCAGTGCGACCATGCTTCCCCAGCCGTGACCGACCAGCACCGCTCGATTGATGCCGGCGGCTGCGATGGCGCTGAGCACGGTGAGTGCTGGGTCTTCCAAGATCACTGGCGAGGTGCTGCTGACAGTGATGTCAGGAGTGAGCACCGGCCCAGCATCGGCCAGTGCCGCCTCCAGCGCCGTCGTCTGGGCGCCGATGTCGCGCAAGCCGGGCAACAGCACGACCGTGGGGCCGATACTCATGAGCCAAGGTTAGAGTCGGGGCAGTTTGCAGAACGTGAATCGCAAGGCATCCGCGAAGGGAGGAAGCGAATGCTGCGCCGCGCCCTGCTTCAAGTCTCCCGTAGCCATAAGATCAAGAACCTGGTGACCACGGCGCCAGTGACCGCCGGTGTCGTGCAGCGATTCATTGCAGGCGAGACCTCCGACGAGGTCGTGGCCGTGACCCGCCGATTGGTCGGTGGTGGGCTGCTGGTCAGCATCGACTTCTTGGGAGAGCACACCACCGACCGGACGCACGCCGACGCAGTGGTGGTCGCCTACCTCGATCTGCTCACCAGGCTTCGAGAAGCTGGTCTCAGTTCCTCGGCGGAGGTTTCGATCAAGCTGACCGCATTAGGCCAACAGCTCCGAGACGGCCCCCAGCTCGCGCTGGAGAACGCCGAGCTGATTTGTCACGCGGCCCGGATGGCCGACACCGCGGTGACACTCGACATGGAAGATCACACCACCACCGACTCGACTTTGGAGATCCTGCACACGCTGCGCAAGGAGTACCCCGACACTGGCGCGGTGCTACAGGCGTATCTGTACCGGACCGAAGATGACTGCCGGGATCAGGCGGTAGCCGGATCGAGAGTGCGGCTCTGCAAGGGAGCGTACGCGGAACCCGAGAGTGTGGCGTTCCAAGATCGGCAGGAGATCGACAAGTCTTACGTACGCTGCATGAAGATCTTGATGGCGGGCAATGGCTTTCCGATGCTGGCGACTCATGATCCCAGGTTGATCGGCATCGGTCTCAAGCTGGCCGATGATCACGGGCGCGGGCCAGGAGACTTCGAGTTCCAGATGCTTTACGGCATTCGGCCGACTGAGCAGCAACGACTCGGCAAACTCGGCCATGCCGTACGCGTCTATGTCCCTTACGGCACCGACTGGTACGGCTATCTGGTACGGCGCCTCGCCGAGCGGCCCTCAAACCTGAGCTTCTTCGCGCGCAGCTTGATCACCAAGGCCTAAGGCTCTTCGCCCGACACTGCCCAACTCCAGCTGCGGGAATCTACGTTCACCTAGCTTCCTGACGGTCTGCACAGGTTGCAACATATGCAGACCGTAAGCAACCTGGGTTTACGTAGGTACCGCCGGGGCCTCAGCAGCGCACTCAGAGCCAGGCGACGTGGGGAGCAACGAGGGCGTATCCCACGAAGGCTGTGATGTCGAGCAGGGTGTGGGCAACAATGAGCGGGCCGACGCGCTTCCAGCGCAGGTAGATCAAGCCGAAGATCACACCCATGATCAGATTGCCGACAAAGCCGCCGATGCCTTGGTAGAGGTGGTACGAGCCACGGATGACCGCGCTGAGAGCAATGATCGCGGCAGCGTTCCACGCGAGTTGCCGCAGTCGAGTGAACAGGTATCCGATCACGACGACCTCCTCCAGCAGGGCGTTCTCGGCAGCTGACAAGATCAACACGGGGACGGTCCACCAGTGATCAGCGAGCCCCGACGCCTGTACCTCGGTGTTCATGCCGACTGCGCGGGCGAGGGCGTAGAGACCAAGCCCGGGTATGCCGATCACGACAGCGATGAGGACTCCGAAGCTGAGGTCGAACCGGGGCCTGCGTAGGTCGAAGCCGATGGTGCGACCGGCCGGCGGATCGGTGAGGTTCAGTAGATACAGCGCTAGCAGCACAGGCATGAGGCCGATCCCGATGCCGACGAGCTGGTAAGTCAGGTCGAGCCAGGGCCGGTCAGGGGTTACCGAGGCATTCAGGGTGGAGGTTTGCTCGGCCAACGGCACATTGCGGGTCAGCCGCTCGATGATGCGCAGCACCGAATAGACCGCCGACTGTCCCAGCGAAAGACCGAGCACGATGACGACCTCAAAGCCCAAACGCTTCCGGTCCACCGCAAGCTCAGGCGCGCCCAGCTGTGTCACGACGCCCATCCTGCCTTCTCGGTCAGGACCTGGAATGACGGCGTGACCGTAGATGGATCGCCGGAAGCATGATCATTGCTTTCGTACTTGATAGCTCAGGTGGGTTACGCGGTCGCCTCGGACGATTTCGGGGTCGTCGAGGAGCAGCGGGGATTCGCTGTAGTCCCCGAAATAGCGGATGCCGGCGCCGAGTACGACCGGTACCAAATCGATCCGCACTTCGTCGATCAATCCGGCTTGCAATGCCTGTCCGGCAAGATTGCCGGCTGCTATGGAGACGTCCCTGTCACCGGCGAAGGCCTGCGCCTCGGCGAGGGCACTTTGCACGCCGTCGGTGACGAAGGTGAATGGTGCTTCTGGATAGGGCCAGTCAGTGGGTGGCTGGTGCGTCACAACGAAGACTGCATCTCCCACTGCCGGTCGACCGTTCCATCCATTCGTTATGTCGAACAGCCGGCGACCGATGACGTCAGCGGCGATGTTCGACCATACGTTGCGCAGATAATCGGCGCTGGCTGCGGAAATATGAAACACCATGGTGGGATCGCTACCGGTGAACTCGACGTCTCCGTTGTCATACCAGTCGAACAGCGGTCCGACTTGATCGTTGGTGTCAGCGATGAAGCCGTCGAGTGACATGGAAGCCGGGACAATTACTTTCCCCATGTTTGTGCCCTTCTAATGTTTGGAGCATCATGCTCCCAGCTTTGGGTTGATCTTGAACCTGCTCCCGGCCGCAGGGTTGGTGTGGACCTGCTTCCGGCTTGGGGAGTGTGGCGTCGTCCTCGCTGGCCTCAAGGCCAAGCCCTGCGGGTGGCCTACGGCCAGCCTTGACCCCAGCTCCGGGCGACACCGATCTAGGAAGCGCCGGAAGCAGGTCCGGGGTTCAAGAGCAAGATCCGGGGGAATGTTGTGGAGGGGTGTTTGTCCAGGGGGTTGAGTGGGGCGGTTCGGTGCGAGCTTTGGCCTATTTGTCCTTATTTTGTTGGGAAACAGCTTGCTATCGAACACATGTTTGAATAGAATAGGTGTATGGAACTCGGGGATCCAACAGCACAGCAGCGCACGGAGCGCGGCCGGCTGGATGTGGTCCTCGACAAACTCAACGACAACTTCGCCGAACTCGTGGAAGCGG
>DATLPF010000130.1:0-10832 GCA_035535875.1 Propionibacteriaceae bacterium | reverse complement strand
GTCGACGTCGGAGACCCAGAGCGCGGTTACCTCGCCGAACCTAAGTCCAGTGCCGACGGCGACGGTGAGCAGATCACCGTCAGCGCCAGCCACGCGTGCGGCTGTCGCTAGCTCGGCCTCGGTGAGGAACCGCAGGTCGGCTTGCGACTGGCGGATCCGCGATCGCTTGGGTGCCGTACGAGCGCAGGGGTTGACCGTGAGGAAGCCTTGTTCGAGGGCGTAGTTGAAGACGCCGTACAGCAGGCCGTGGTAGTTGGCCTTCGTCTTCAATGAGCGGTCCCAATCGATTAGCCACGCCTTCACGTCGGCTTCGTGGACGCTGGTGACGGGCTGGTCGAACGGCCGGTAGGCGCCACGGGTGGAGGGCACCTCGACAGAGGCGAGGATTCGCACCTGGTCCAGGTAGCGCTTCCGCTGGCCAGGAGAGAGGTCCACGATCTGGCGGATGTACTCCTCGCCGACCGCCGACACCGTCGGCGGCGGCTGCATCGGGTCGGCGTCCTCGCGTTGCCGGACGAAGCCCATGCCCTTGACCCAGCCATCGGGCCACTCGTGACCTCCTGCCTCCACCATCCGCCTGAAACCCTCGGCGCGCGCGAGGTTTTGGTCGTCGCTGCCCGCACTGAAGGTTTCGGTCTGCATCGGGCCGGATCTGGCCCCTCCAAGACGCCACCGAACGGCCGCTGATGTGCCTCCATCCGACCGCTTCTTCTGCTGGATCCAGGCCATAGTCACCCACCTCCGAGCGGGGTTCGGTGCGCTCTTGGTGCGCTCCTGGCACCAATCGTAGGCTCGTGAAAAGACAAAAGACCAGGTCAGAAACCTGGTCTGTCAGTGTCCGAGGGGGGACTTGAACCCCCATGCCCTGTCAAGGGCACTAGCACCTCAAGCTAGCGCGTCTACCTATTCCGCCACCCGGACCTGCGGCTGCACCTCGCGGGGCGCGCACGAACTATAGCAACCTGCGGCGTCACGCCGAAGGGTTCACCGGGCTGAGTAGGCGCCCGCGGCATAGGCAAAGATGAACCGGTGAGCGCGGACTACCGGCCGGAGGCTGAGGTTGTCGAGCTGTGCCGAGAGCTGATCCGGATCGACACCTCCAACTTCGGTCCTGATCCGGGTCCGGGTGAGCGCGTTGCCGCCGAACGCGTAGCCGAACTCCTCGATGAGGTCGGTATCGCGAGTGAACTCCTGGAACCCGAACCGGGTCGTACGTCGGTGGTTGCCCACTGGGCACCAGAAGGAGTCGACACGTCGCTGTCGCCGCTGCTGGTGCACGGGCACCTCGACGTGGTGCCGGCCAATGCCGACGATTGGTCGGTGCCGCCGTTCTCCGGCGAGGTCGTCGACGGCTGTATCTGGGGTCGAGGCGCGGTGGACATGAAGGACTTCGACGCTATGGTGCTCAGCGTCGTACGTTCTCGCGCCCGCGCCGGAGTCGCGCCCCGACGGCCGATCCGGTTGATCTTTACCGCTGATGAAGAGGCTGGCAGCGGACTGGGTGCCAAGTGGCTTGTCGAGAAGCATCGCGAGGTCGTGGAGGGCTGCGAGGAGGCGATCGGCGAGGTTGGTGGCTTCTCGCTCACCGTTCGTGATGATCTTCGCCTCTATCCGATCCAGATCGCCGAGAAAGGCATGGCCTGGCTCAACCTGATTGCTGAGGGCCGGGCAGGACACGGTTCGCTGCGTAACGATCAGAACGCGATCACCGAGCTGAGCGCGGCGGTCGCCAGGATAGGCACGTACGAGTGGCCGCAGAAGCTCATCGACCCCCAACGGGCATTTCTGGAAGCGGTCGCCGAGGCTCTCGAAGTTGATCTTGATCCGGATCAGGTCGAGGAAACCCTGGCCCGCCTTGGCAGCATCGCGCGAATGGTCGGGGCGACCATGTCGAACACGGCCAACCCGACGATGCTCTCGGCGGGCTATAAGCACAATGTGGTCCCGAGCCGGGCAGTGGCTGGCATCGACGGCCGGTTCGTGCCGGGCAGCGAGGAGGAGTTCTATGCCACCATCGCCGATCTGATCGGCGACAAGGTTCGCTACGAGGTCGTCACCCACCAGCCATCTGTGGAGACCCAATTCTCAGGAGCCTTGGTCGAGGCTATGCAAGCCTGCCTCAAGGCGGAGGATCCGGGCGCACGCGCCGTGCCATACCTGTGGAGCGGGGGTACCGATGGGAAGGCTTGGCAACACGCTGGCATTCGGTGCTTCGGCTTTGCACCACTGCGGCTCCCACCCGACCTGGACTTCGTGGGGATGTTCCACGGCGTCGATGAGCGGGTACCGACCGAGTCGCTGGAGTTCGGCGCCCGTGTCCTGGACCGGTTCCTGGATCACGCTTGAGCGCACACTATATTGGCGGCCAATGACCGTACGTCATGTCGAGTATCAAGTGCAGCGCGTCCGGCTGGGCCGCCACCTCTCCCGCAACGCCGTTCGCCAGTTGTTGACCGATCACGCCGAGTATGGCGGCTGGGAGCTTGCCCGACTACGGCGCTACCGAGATGGCACCCGGGATGCGTGGATCCGTCGCAAGATCATTCGAGTGCCGGCACGTACTTAGCTCAACCGCGCTGCATTTGGTCCGCCTGAAACATCGTCGAGCGCCGAGGCGATCTCGCGTGGCAACGTCTGCTCTTCGATAGCCAGGGTCGGTGCCAGCTGGCCAGCGGTACGCGCGCCGAGCAGTGGAGCTGTGATGCCAGGAGCGTCGCGTACCCAAAGCAAAGCGACCTGAAGTGGGAGAAGATCCAGCCCTTCGGCTGCGCGAACCACGGCCTCCACAACGCCACGGCTGCGCGGTTCGAGATATGGCTCGACGAACCATGCGAAGTGGTCAGTTGCCGCCCGCGATCCGCGGGGGGTGGCATTCCGGTATTGCCCGGTCAGTACGCCCCGGCCGAGCGGCGACCACGGAAAGAATCCCATGCCAAAGGCCCGCACGGCTGGGAGTACCTCGACCTCCGCCCGACGCGCGAGCAGGGAGTACTCGACCTGAGCACTGGTGACGGGCGTGCGCCCCGGAAACGCCCGCTGCCAGGTGGCGGCCTGTGCCGTTTGCCAGCCGACGAAGTTCGATACGCCGGCGTAGCGGACTCTGCCGGTCGAGACCGCGTAATCGATCGCATCGAGCGATTCCTCAACCGGAGCCTTGCCCCAGGCGTGGATCTGCCAGAGATCGATGTAGTCGCTTTGCAGTCGCCGCAGCGATCCATCAAGATCGCGAAGCAAGGCGCGCCGCGACGTATCCACGATGCGCTTGCCGTCCCTAATCACGAACCCGGCCTTGGTGGCGATGACAACTTCGTCCCGGTTGCCGAGCTCGCGGACCAGTTTGCCGACAATGCGCTCCGCATCGCCCGCACCGTACGCGGCAGCCGTGTCAATCAACGTGCCACCGGCCTCGCAGAACATCTCAAGCAGCGCATGAGCGTTCTCAGCCGGTGTGTCGCGGCCCCAGGTCATGGTGCCGAGCCCGAGCCGCGACACTCGCAGCCCGCTGCACCCCACCTGGCGAGTTTCCATGGGGAGACCCTAACGGCCTGCCGGCACTACTGTGTCTGGCATGCGCCTTGGGCTCAACCTCGGCTATCTGGTCGGATCCGAGGATCCGCGTGGGCAGCTACGGCTGACCCAGCACGCTGAGGCTCTCGGCTTCGCTGTCGTCTGGACTTCCGAGGCGTACGGCTCAGATAGCCCCACCGTTCTCGCCTGGATAGCTGCCCAGACCTCGACGATCGATGTGGGCTCGGCCGTGATGCAAATCCCCGCCCGCACCCCTGCGGCGACGGCAATGACCGCGGCCAGCCTCGATGTGTTGACCGGCGGACGTTTTCGTCTTGGCCTTGGGGTGTCCGGACCGCAGGTATCGGAGGGTTGGCATGGCGTACGGTTCGACAAGCCTCTGGCTCGAACCCGTGAGTACATCGGAGTGGTCCGAAAAGCGCTGTCGCGGTCAACGGTGGCCTTCCAGGGCGAGCACTATCAGCTGCCCCTGCCCGATGGCGCCGGCAAACCGCTCAAGTTGACCATTGCACCGATCAGCGAGCACATCCCGATCTACCTTGCGGCCGTGGGTCCGAAGAACCTCGAGCTTGCAGGGGAACTGGCCGATGGCTGGCTGGCCATCTTTTACGCCCCGCATTTCGCGCCAGAGCAGCTCGAGCGGGTTCGGTCCGGCCGTGCCCGGGTAGGCAAGGGCCTCGACGGTTTCGACGTGGTCCCCAGCGTTCCGCTGGTGGTAGGCGCCGATCCCCGCATCTGCGCCGATCAGGTCCGTGGCTACGCAGCTCTCTATATCGGTGGCATGGGCAGTCGTGAAATGAACTTCTACAACGCGCTCGCGGTGCGGATGGGCTTCGGCGAAACAGCTGCGATGGTGCAGGACCTGTTCTTAACCCAGCGGCATCGGGACGCCATGGCGGCCGTACCGTTCGACTTCATCGATCAGACGTCGCTGCTAGGCGATCGGGACCGGATCGCCGACGGATTTCAGCTGCTGGCCGCTTCCGGAGTGACAACGTGTGCGTTGGTGCCGTACGGCGGCTCCGTCGAGGAGAAGCTCAACGCCCTCACAGTGGCTGCGGAGGCGCTGGAGCGCTCGGGAGTTGGAACTTAGGCGATCAGCCAGCGCTCAGCTGGGTGGTAACGGGCTCAATACTCCGGTGATCAGCAAGACAACCACCAGCGCGGCCAGCGCACACCGATAGATCACGAACGGCATGAACGTATGCGTGCTCACATAGCGCAGCAGCCAAGCGATCACCGCGTAACCAATGGCAAACGAGATCACTGTTGCCAACACGATCGGGCCCCAAGCCGGCGGCACCGGGTCGGAGGAGACGTCGGCAAGCTTGAAAAGGCCGGAACCAACGACGGCTGGTACGGCCAGCAGGAAGGAGTACTTGGCGGCCGCCACGCGTTGGTAGCCGAGCGCCAGCCCGCCGGCGATGGTCGCACCTGATCGGGAAACGCCCGGGATCAAGGCGAGCGATTGCACCAGGCCGAGAAAGATTCCGTGGCGCCAGGTGAGGGACTCCAACGGCCGCGCGTTCAGAGCCACCCGGTCGACCACGCCGATGATGATGCCGAAGCCCGCGAGCATCGCAGCAGTCGTCCAGAGGTTCCGCAGCCCGTGGTCGATTGCGTCCTGGAACAGCAGCCCGAGCACCACGATCGGGATCGAGCCAATGATCACCAGCCAACCCAGCCGGGCCTCTGGATCGTTGCGCGGTAGCTTGCCGATCAGTGCAAGCGTCCAACTCTTGATGATCAGCCAGATGTCCTTGCGAAAGAAGATGATCACGGCACTCTCGGTACCGAGCTGGGTGATCGCGGTAAACGCCGACCCGGGATCTTGGCCGCCGAAAAACTGACCGACGATCGATTGATGAGCGCTGGAGGAGATGGGGATGAACTCCGTCAGGCCCTGCACGATGCCGAGCACCAGTGCTTCCAGCCACCCCATCGATACCGCTCCTCGCCTCAACCGCCCCGCTGGAGCGCACGCACCGGTCCACGGTAGAGGGTTCCCACAAGGCAACCTGGTTACCTGCCCAGGCTCTGCTGTGATCCACGCCACATCCGAGCAACCGTGTAGAACTGTTGAGGTGACGATCCACCACAGCCACCCGTTTGAGGCGGGCGAGCAGGACCGGAACCCGCTCCGGCGTTTTCGCGGCCGGATGACATCCCCAGTCAGCATCTGGGCGGCCGCCAGCGGGGGGAGACGGGCCGGCTGGACTTTGTCGTCGTTCATCGTTGCTGACGGCGACCCGGGCGAAGTGATTGGGCTGGTCGACGAGGAGTCCGCGCTGGCTGACATCCTGCCCGAGACCACAGCCGTGACCGTGAACCTGCTGGGGTGGAATCAGCGCATCCTGGCTGATGCGTTCGCTGGGGTCGTCCCGGCGCCTGGTGGGCCTTTTTCGCTTGCTGCCTGGAACGACACCGACTGGGGCCCGGTGCTGACGAACTCCCTTGGTTGGATCGGTGCCCGGCTGAGGCCTGATCCTGATCATGCAGGGTGGGGCCTGCTGCTCCGGGCGGTGGTCGAGCGTGTGGAGATCCAGGCGAATCCAGCCGACGAGCTGCTGTGCTACCTACGAGGCCGGTACCGTTCCCTGGCTCTGTAGTCTCGGCGACTCTGTAGCCTCTGCGCATGACCACGGTCTTGCTGATCCGCCACGGCCGAACCTCGGCGAACACCGCCGGGCTGCTCGCCGGCCGGGCGTCAGGGATCACGCTGGATGCGGCTGGTGTCCAGCAGGCAGCCGATCTGGCCGCCCGCCTCTCGGGTGTGCAGCTGCGAGCCGTTGTTACCTCACCGTTGCGCCGCTGCCGGCAAACCGCTCAGGCGGTGGTCGCTACTCAGTCCGACAGCTGTGTTTTCGCCGTGGAGCAGGGTCTGGTCGAGTGTGGCTACGGGGAATGGACGGGGAAGTCGCTGCGTGAGCTCAGCAAGGACAAGCTGTGGGGCGCGATCCAGCAGCAACCCTCAGCCGTTCGGTTTCCCGGCGGTGAGTCAATGTCAGAGATGTCCACGCGAGCGATAGCTGCCGTGCGTGACTGGAACGCGCGAATGCAAGCCGAGCACGGAACTGATGCTGTCTGGGCCGCCGTGTCGCATGGCGATCTGATCAAGGCAATCCTGGCTGACGCGCTTGGCATGCACCTGGACAGCTTTCAGCGGATTGTGGTGGATCCGGCGTCCATCTCGATCGTTCGCTACACCGCAGCCCGCCCGTACGTGATCACTGCCAACTCCACCACGGTCGATCTGGCCGCGTTCCTCGCACCGCCGCCTAAGCGATCGCGTAGCCGCCGACCGAAGCCGTCGACCAACGCACCCGTAGGCGGTGGGCTGGGAGCTGCCGACGCGCCGGAGTAGGTAATCGCGTCGCCGGCCGGCACGCTCCGGAATGCTTTAGAGCAGATTGCCTGACTGACTTAGTCTGTTACGCATGGCGATTCTGGTGCACCGCTACGACGCGCCCGACCGGTTCGTGGTCGGGACGGTTGGTCAGCCTGGGGAACGGACGTTCTTCCTGCAGGCGCGCGAGGGGAATCGCTTGACCAGCGTGGCGTGCGAGAAGCAGCAAGTCTCAGTGCTGGCCGAACACCTGGATCGGGTGCTTGACGAGGTGTTGAGACGGAGTGCCGGGGGGGTGGACGTTCCGCCGGCATCATCCAAGGCGCACGATACCGACCCCTTGGATGCGCCGATCACCGAGGAGTTCCGGGTCGGAACCATGACAATCGCGTGGGATCCGAGCATCGATCGCATCGTCATCGAGCTGTTTTCCAATGTCGACATCGTGGAGGAGAGCACGCCGCCACCCCCGGCGGCAACCGCCGAGGAGACCGAAGAGATCGAGGCCGACGAGGTCTTCGTGGTCAAGATCACCGCCTCGTACGCGCGGGACTTCGTGGCCCGCGCCCAAGCCTTGGTGGCCGCTGGCAGGCCATCATGTCCGTTCTGTCTGCAGCCGATCGACCCGCAGGGACACATCTGCCCCCGGTCCAACGGCTACCGTCTGCCGCTGTTCGACTGATTCCGCCTTTGACTGCTGATGATCTTGGTCGCCTGAGCGAGGACGGTGACGCTCGGCCGCCCCACCCCGCATTGACCGCAGAGCTGGGGGGAGCCGAACTTCAGATCACCGGCCGTCTGCTGCAAGCGTCGAACGCCACCTTCCTGGCCGAGCTGCAGACCGATGGGAAAACCATCGAATGCGTCTACAAGCCGCTGCAGGGAGAGCGGCCGCTCTGGGACTTCCCGCACCGTACTCTCGGCCTCCGAGAGGTGGCCGCGTACGAGGTGTCCCGGATCGGCGGCTTCGACTGCGTGCCTGTCACGGTGCTGGCCGACGGCCCGTTCGGGCCGGGCTCCGTTCAAGTGTGGGTAGATGTCGACGAGGCGGCGACCAACAAGCTCGTTGATCTTGTTCCAAGCTCGGCGGTACCTAAACAAGGCTGGTTCGCCTCCGTGGAAGGCCTTGATGCGGATGATCGCCCGGTCTCGGTGATCCACGCCGATGTAGCTGACCTGCGGCTGCTCGCCGTCTTCGACGTCTTGATCAACAATGCCGATCGCAAGGGAGGCCACATCCTCGGGAGCGCCGGCCGAGTGTTCGGAGTTGATCATGGAGTGAGCTTCCACACTGAACACAAGTTGCGAACATTGCTGTGGGGGTGGGCAGGCTCAGAGCTGGACCGACGGGAGCTAGCCGCCGTACGCAGAGCTCGCGACGAGGCACCCGACCAGCTCGGCGAGCTGCTCAGTGATCGTGAGATCACAGCGCTGGTACACCGCGCAGACCTGCTGCTCAGTCGACGGCGACTGCCACGGCCACGTGGCGAATGGCCCTCTATCCCGTGGCCCCCGTTCTGAGGGCCGGCCGACGCGCACCCGGATAGGGTGACGCCATGCAGGCTTGGAGCTCGAGTCCGGTGCCTTCGCTCCCGCAGTCATCAGCCGCTCATCCGCTCCAGGCCTTCGACACCGCCACGCAACAGCTGGTCTCGGTTGGTCCGGATTCCGGAACAGCAGGCATATACGTCTGCGGCATCACTCCGTACGACGCGACTCACATCGGACACGCCAACACCTACGTCGCCTTCGACCTACTCAACCGCATCTGGCGCGATCGGGGTATCGAGGTGGATCACGTCCAGAACGTGACGGATATCGACGACCCGCTGCTGGAACGTGCCGCCGCCACCGGCGTCGACTGGGCCGAACTCGCAGAGCAGCAGACGCAGCTCTTTGGAGAGGACATGGCGGCACTCAATGTCCTGCCACCTCGGCACTATGTCGGAGCGGTCGAGTCAATGCCACTGATCGTGGACATGATCGAGCAATTGCGACGAAGCCAAGCGGTCTATCCAGTGGACGACAGCGAGTTCGAGGACCTGTACTTCGCACAGGCAAGCGACCCGGGTTTCGGGTCCCTCGCTCACCTTTCTGAGGATGAGGCTGTTGCGATCTTTGCCGAGCGCGGCGGTGATCCGGATCGGTCGGGCAAGAAGGCGCCCCTGGACTGGCTGGTTTGGCGCCACGCCCGGGCGGGGGAGCCGAGCTGGGAGTCCGGGCTCGGAGCGGGACGGCCTGGGTGGCACATCGAGTGCACCGCCATTGCCCTGGATCGGCTAGGGGCCGGCTTCGATGTTCAGGCTGGCGGCAGCGACCTGATCTTCCCTCACCACGAGATGTGCGCGGCTCAAGGCCGAGTGGCCACCGACCAGCCGTTTGCTCAGACGTACTTGCACAGCGGCATGGTCGGCCTGGACGGAGAGAAGATGTCGAAGTCGAAGGGCAACCTGGTGTTCGTGTCCACATTGCGTGGATCGGGGGTTGACCCAATGGCAATCCGGCTTGCCCTACTTGCACATCACTATCGTCAGGATTGGGACTGGACTGATGAGGTGCTCGTCTCCGCCCAGAGCCGTCTCAGCCGGTGGCGCGAGGCAGTCCGGCTGGACGCCGGTCTGAATGCCGACGAGGTACTGGTGCAGGTGCGTGAGGCGCTCGCTCATGATGTTGATGCGCCGGCTGCACTGGCAGCTGTGGACGCGTGGGCAGGAGCGTCGGTCGCGATTGACAGCGACGACACTGAGGCGCCAGCGCTAGTCGCCCGTGCCTGCGACGCCCTCCTCGGCGTGGCGCTGTGATGACCGACTTGTCTCCGTATTCGTAGTAGATAAGTTTCGCGAGGAGTGACGGCGTCGCCAGCTCCCCGGCGCGAGGCGCGAGCGGCCTACAAATAGGCGTCTGAACGCCGCCAAGTCGGAGTAGAGTGTGCGCGACGAGTTAACAACTCGCGCGTGTACCGGGGTCGGTGCAAATCCGAACCGGCGGTAACAGTCCGCGACCCCTCTGCCTCCAGCAGTGGGTGGATGTGGTGGAACTCCACAACCGACGGTGAAAGTCCGGATGGGAGGTTCACGCGAGTGCGTCATCGTCGTGCAGTCTGCGCGATGATGCGTGCTCTCCACCCCGGCATTCGTGCGACCGGATGAGTGGAGGGATCAATGGATCTCCAAGAAGTACTCCTGCGGTTGCTGAAGGCCGAGCTCCATGTTGGTTCGAGCGTCATTTTGTGGCGGGAGATCATCGGCAATGGGTTCGGATTGGCAAGCGCTCTCCTGGGCATGTGGCGCAAGGTCGCTGCGTGGCCCGTCGGCATCGTGTGCAACGTCTTGTTGTTCACGGTCTTTGTCGGAACTGCTATGGGTGGCGCGTTCGACACCCCTCAGCAGCTGGATCTGTGGGGCCAGGCCGGCCGCCAGGTCTTCTTCATCATCGTCAGCGTGTACGGCTGGGTGCGCTGGTACCAATTCCGGAAGTCGCATGCAGATGAAGGCGTCGGGGTACGCCCGCGCTGGGCCGGCGCGAGCGGTCGCCTACAGCTGCTCGTGGGTGCTGTTGCTCTTACGACGATCTTCTACTTCGTGCTCAAGGCGCTGGGTTCCTGGGGACCGCTGGCTGATGCCTGGATCCTGACTGGCTCGATCCTGGCCACATACGGCATGGCCCGCGGCTGGGTTGAATTCTGGCTGGTCTGGATCGCAGTTGATCTAGTCGGCGTACCGCTACTCCTGGTCGCCGGCTACTACCCGTCGGCGATCATGTACATCGTCTACGGCGGGTTCTGCGTCGTTGGCTTCGTGGCCTGGCTACGGATCGAGCGTCGGGAGCGGGTTGAAGCGCCTCCAGGAGGCGTGGCCTCGCCAGTGGTGGAAACCGTCGGCTGAGCTGTGGGACCTGAGCCTGTCGGAGCCGCGCGCTTCGACAGGCTCAGCGCTCATGACGCGGCCCAGGACACTAG
>DATLPF010000129.1:0-19395 GCA_035535875.1 Propionibacteriaceae bacterium | reverse complement strand
GAGACGAGCCTCGAGGTTGGCACCTTTGGCGTGGCTGAGGCCGGCATTGGCGTGACGAGCAGCAGTGCCGAGCATGCAGCACCGACTGCAGCGATCAGTGGTTTCTTGCGCAAGAGTGTCTCCCCCGAGGCGGGCCCAGGCATGGTGACCCGAGCTGAGCAATATGAGCTGGCCAATCCAGCCCACTCCGGCAATCATCCTGGCCCCCCGGTGGACCGCGTCAACCGATCCCGGCCGATTGCCCGCGTGTCGTGCGCCCAGCCGACTAGGTCGGCTGAAGCTCCGGCTCGGTGGTTGGCGAGGCCGCTTCCCGACGGGACTTACCGAAGCGCAGGTACAGCGATGGCATCACGAACAGGTTGAGCAGGGTCGAGGTGACCAGCCCACCCAAGATCACAATCGCCAGCGGATGTTCAATCTCCTGACCGGGGCGCTCGCCGAACATCACTAGCGGAATCAACGCCAGGCCCGTGGCAAGCGACGTCATCAGGATCGGTGATAGGCGTTCTCGAGCGCCACGTACGACCAGGTCACGGCCGAATGTCATGCCCTCCTCACGCTCCAGATGCTGGAAATGGTTGATCAACAAGATTCCGTTCCGGGCGGCGATGCCGAAGACCGTGAAAAAACCGACCAACGACCCTAGCGAGACCACCCCCCCGCCGAGGAAAGCCCCGATAACGCCACCCACCAAGGCCATAGGCAGGGTCAGGAAGCTCAGCAGAGCAAGGCGCCAACTGCCGAAGGACGCTTGCAGTAGCAGCAAGATCGCGGCCCCGGCGATCACAGCAGTTGCCAGCAGCTGACGCTGAGCCGCCTGCCGCTCGGCAAACTCGCCGAGGATCTCGGCGTGATATCCCCGGTCGAACTGGACAGCCGTGAGCTTTTCCTCGAGCTGTCCAACTACTGCCCCAAGGTCGCCTTCGAACGTCGCGCTGACGTCGAGTCGACGGGAGTCGAGCTCGCGGTCGATCGCATTGGGGCTCGGTTGCAGCGAAACATCGGCCACGTCGGCGAGTCGCACGGTCTTCCCGGTTGGCGTGTCGATGCGCAGGTTCTGGATGTCGGGGACGCTGGTGCGTGTCTGCGGTGTGCTCCACACGACGACGTCGTAGGCCTTGCCGGCACGGAAGATGTCGCCCACTTCCTCACCCGCAACCAAGGTCGCGGCTGCTCGGCGTACGTCGCCCGGCTTCAGCCCGTATTTCTCAGCCTTGGCAAGGTCGACCTCAACCTGCAGTTGCGGGACGTCGGTCGACACATCGGTGTGCTGGTCCTGAACGCCCTCGACGGTGCCCATGATCTCCTCGATCTCGGCAGCCTTTTCGCGCAACACCGTCAGGTTCTCCCCGTAGATGCGGACGACGATCGGCTCCTTGCCGCCTGAGATCACTTCCTCGATGCGCTCATCGAGATAGGTCTGGGTTTCCCGGAACAGACCGGGATAGGCGTCATTGACGTCCTCGATCGCATCCAGGGTCGAGTCGTAGTCAACTGACGGATCGATGCTGATCCAGTTCTCGCCAAGATTCACCCCCGCGACCTCCTCCCCGAGGAAGGCCTGACCGATATGTGCCCCGAAGTTGCGTACGCCTGGGATTTCTCGAAGCTCCTTGCTGACCGCCAGGGTGGTCCGCCGCATCTCGTCAGCTGAGGTTCCCGGCTGGCTGACCCAGTGCACAAGGAAGTCACGCTCCTTGAAGCCTGGGAAGAGAGACTGGCCGAGCAGCGGCGTGAGCGCGACACCTATCACCGTGACCAGAGCGAAGATCGCGTACGCGCGCCGCGGCCGGACCACGATTCGCGCCAGAGCCGCGGTGTAGCCGCGCTGCAGGACACCGACCACGGGCGATTGCCGCCGTTCGATCGTGGACCGGCCCAGCAAGATCAACGCCAGCGCCGGCGTGACGGTCAGCGCGACCAGCAGCGAGGCCACGATCGCGAGCGTGTAGGAGAGCGCAAGCGGACGGAAGAACGCGCCGGTCAGCCCTTGAAGCAGGAAGATCGGCACCGCCGCCGCCACGATGATCAAGGTGGCGTAAACGATCGGACCGCGTACCTCCAGCGATGCGTTCAAGATCACTGAGGCGGTGGAGCCCTCGCCACCCGCCAGCCGGTGCTGACGTAGCCGTCGCACGATGTTTTCGACGTCGATGATGGCGTCGTCAACAACCGCCCCCAAGGCGATGACCAAGCCGGCAAGGGTCATCGTATTGACCGTTTCTCCTCGCCAATGCAAGACGAGCAGAGTCGTCATCAGCGACAGCGGAATGGTGAGCACGCTGATCAAAGCCACTCGCCATTCGAAAAGGAACAACGCCAAGATCACAATGACGAGCACGAACCCCAGCACCAACGCTTGGGTCAGGTTCTGAATCGCGGCCGTGATGAAGTTCGCCTGCTGGAAGATCGTGGTGTCGAACTGCACTCCCGGCAGGCCGGGCTCCAGCGAGCGGATGGCATCTTCCACGCCTTTGGTCATCTCGACCGTATTGGCCCAGGGCAGCTTCTCCACCACCAGCAGCAGGCCAGGGCTGTCGTTGATCACCGCGTCGCCGATGAGTGGTTGGTGGTCCTCCACCACATGCGCGACATCGCCGATCTTGACACCCTTTCCGTTGCCGTCAACGTGCAGCGGCACCTTGGCTAGGTCATCGGGAGTGACGATGGGCAGCACGTTGTGCACATCGATCCGTTGGTTTGGTGATTCGATCATGCCGCCAGTACCAATGATCGAACCGCTGGAGAAGCGGAGGAGACCGGAATCGACCGCATCTGCGGTCGCCTCCATGACCTCGTTCAGTGCGACGTGCTGGGCTTCCATCTTGGGTGGTTCGACCTGAACCTGCATCATCTGCAGCCGCTCACCCCAGAGGGCGACGTTGGCCACACCTGGGACTTCCAGCAGCCGTGCGCGAATTGTCCAGTAGGCCGACATCGACATTTGAATGAGCGAATGGTTCTTCGATGTCATGCCGATCTGGATCGCACGGCCGGTGGCTGAGACGGGCGCCAGCATGACTGGGGGTGCTGCCCAGGTCGGCAGCGTGGTAGCCACCGCCGTCATCCGCTCCTGGACGAGCTGGCGAGCTTTCAGCTCGTCGACGTTTTGCTTGAAGATCAGCTCGATCGCAGACAGCTGCGGCACTGACTTGGACCGCATAACGTCGAGACCATCGACCCCGTTGAGAGCCTGCTCCAGCGGTACGGTGACCAACTGCTCCACGTCGGAGGTCGAAAGACCGAGGCAGGCGGTCTGAATCACTACGCGTGGAGGCGCAAACTCCGGAAAGGCATCCACCCTTGTCGAGGGCAGCGTGGCAACGCCGAACACCATCAGCAATGCACCGATCGCCACGACCAGGAAGCGGTAGTTCAGGCTCGTACCGACGATCCACCGCATCAAGGTCTTACGCGGTTCGGCCATCACTCCTCACCGCTGATCCCGGCCTCGGCGCCCACCAGCTCTGGCGCACCGACGACGACAACCTGGGTCCCCACTGGTGGGCCGCTCTTGAGCTGGACCGTCTTCCCGGTGATTGAGCTGATCACAATGGGCACCCGGATGTAGGTCCGTGGAGAAGGTGCGGAGAACGCCCAGGACTTACCGTCTGCGTCATAGATCACGGCGGAATAGGAAATGGCCTCAGTTGCCCCGTTGGCCTGACCAGAGATCGGACGGACCGGCTCGGTGCGGAGGCCGAGACGTTGCTCCGCGCGCTCGCTGACCGTGAGCCGCGCCGGCTGATCTTCGCCGGCACTCTCGACGGTAACCGCCGTCTCGGAGTTCGTCTCATTTGAGGCACCCGCCTCGCTGCAGCCGCTGGCCCCCAGAGTGATCACCGCAAGGGCCGCCACAGACGCCGCCAAACCATGGAGTTTCATGAATTCACCTCAGTTTCAAATCCGGGTACAGGGCTGGTCGTCGCCGGACGCTCCTTTTCTTTCGACAGGGCCCGGTTGGCGATCGCCAGGTAGAAGGCGGGGACTGCGATCAGCGAGACGGCCGTCCCCGTCACCAGTCCGGCCAGCATGCTGACCGCGAAGGGATGGAATGCTTCCAGGCCGGCGGTCGTGCCCATCACAGCGGGTGCGACCAAGAGCGCTGCCATCACGAGCGCGACGCCGATGACTGATGGCGCGACCTCCCCGACGGCTTGGCGGACCGCTTGGTCGGGGCTGGCCCCCGGCTCCTCGCCGAGTTCGCGGGCCCGGCGGACGAACACCAGAGCCTGGCGTATGGCGAGCGCGAGCAGCGCGAACAGGGCGACCAGGACGCCGATCGACCTGACCCCGCCGACCAGCGGCGCAACCAGCACACCGCCGGTCACAGCGACGGGCAAGGTGACCAGCAGCGCCGCCGCAAATCTCCAACTGCCCGTTGCCGCCTGCAAGATCAGGAAGCTCAGCAGGACGACGACTGCGGCGATCGCAGCGACCCGACGATAATCGGCCTGCTGCTGCACCGCATCGCCGAGCACCTCGGCCCGGTACTCAAAGGGGAACGAGATGCCGCGTAGCCGCGAGGTCACCTCCTGCGACACGTCCGCAGGGCTGCGTCCATTGACGACGGCGGTGACATCCAGGCTTCGGGAAACGCGGTTGTGGTCGATGGCGACCGGATCAGGAGCGATGCGTACCTTGGCCACCTCGCCTAGGCGTACTTGCTCACCCGAAGGCGTATCAATGCGCAACGCCTCAAGATCAGAAAGACTCTGTCGGATAGCGGGGCCGCCCCAGACTACGACGTCGAAGACCTTCTGCTCCTCGTAGAGGTTTCCCACGGCCAAGCCTGAGATTAGTGTGGTGGCCTCGCGGCGCACGTCGCCTGGGCGCAGGCCGTGGCGCTGCGCCGCCGCAAGATCGACTTCAATCTCCAAGGTGGGTTCGGTCACCTGTGGTTCCACCCTGGGTGTCAGGACGCCGCTGACGGTACTCAGCATGCTGGCGACATCGTCAGCGGTGTCTTGCAGCGTTGCGAAGTCTGCCCCGTAGACGCGTACCACCAGCTCGTCTCCGACCTTCTCCCGCACGGCGGCGACACGATCTTCGGCATAGGTCCGGACGCTGGTCTGCAGCCCTGGGTATCCGGCGGCGATGTCGCGTACGCCGGCGAGGGTTTCGTCATAGTCAGCGCCCGGCGCGACGGTAAGCCAGATCTCTCCGGCATTGACGTCAACGATCTCGTCGGAAGTAATAGCCCGGCCGACGTGCGCTCCGGCGGACTCAATGCCCGGCGCGCCTCGCAGCTCCGTAGCGACGGCGGAGGTGATCCGGTTCATCTCGGTCAAGGAGGTGCCTGGCGCGCCCTGGACCCGGACGAGCACGTTGCGATCTCGCAGCGTTGGCAGCACCGGGCCACTGGCAGCAAGCGTGCCCACCAGGACGGCCGCCACTGCCAGGACACCGGCGGCGAGCCCGACCCAGCCCGGCTTACCGAATGCTGGTGCGGCAAGGCGATCAGCTGCGCTGCGTACCCAGCGATCGAGTGGGCCGGCTCGTAGCTCCTGCTGGCCGTCTCGAAGCAGCAGCACAGCCAGCGCTGGAGTCACGATCAACGCCACGAGCAGCGAGGTCACCATGGCGAGGACGTAAGTTGCGGCGAGCGGCCAGCTGAAGGCATTCCACACGCCACCGATTGCCAGTACAGGTGCCAAAACCAGGATCGCCATGACGGAGGCGACCAGCAGCGGCCCCCGCCTGGCTGTCACTAGATCGCCCATGACTGAGCTGAGCCGCGGCCGATCTGGACCCAACGTCAGCTGCCGGCTGCGTATCGCCGCTACGTCGCCGATGACGTCGTCGACCACCACTGTTGTTGCGGCGGCAAGACCGAGCAGCGTGATGGTCGTGAGGGTCTCACCGCGCAGATGCAATACCCACGCCGCCGAGACCAGGGACAGCGGAACAGCCACCACGGGAATCAGGACGGCTCGCCATGAGATGAAGAGGAGGCCGACCGCAGCAACGAGCAGCACCGCGCCCACGAGGCCGGCGACTCCGAGATGGCGGAGCGCCGTGGTCATGTAGGAGGCGGGCCGGAAGACGTTGGCGTCCATGTCGATCCCCGCCAGGCCGGGCGCCATGGCGTCGAGCGCCTCGTCGACGTCGCGGGTGACCTGGGCCGTGTTGGCGTCCGGGAATCGTTCGACGACCAGCATCAGGCTCGGTGCGCCGTCCAGGCTGGCGTCCCCAATCAGTGGCTGGTGATCTTCAGTCACGTTGGCCACATCACCAATCCGTAGTGGCGAGGCCCGGGTGCCCCCGACCGCGACATTGGCAAGCTGCTCAGGAGTGCTGATCGGCTGAATGTGCTGCACGCCGAGCCGCTGATTCGGGGTCTCGACGAAACCGCCTGTCCCCGGTGTCGAGGCTTCGACGAAGCTCAACGGGGACACCCACAGCGCGTTGCCCGTCGATTCAATGAGTTGGGTAAGCGTGACCTTGCGGGATTGCAGGCGCTGCGGATCCACCTGAACCTGCAGTTGCCGATCTCGCATGCCCCAGACCGAGACGTTGGCGACGCCAGGAATGCTCATCAGCCGAGGCTTGATGATCCAACGTGCCAAGACCGACATCTGCACCTCGGACACGGTGCCCGAGCGCATCGCGATCATGGCGATCCGGCTGGTCGAGGACGTCGGCTGGACCATGATCGGCGGAGTGCCGACATTCGGCAACGCCTTGGCCTGAGACATCCGCTCCTGCGTCAGCTGGCGGGCCGCCAGCAGATCGGTCCCCGGCTCGAACTGCAGATCAATTGCCGATAGACCCGGCATCGATCTCGATCTGATGTGCTCGACCCATGGAATTCCATTCAGCAGGTCTTGTTCCAAGGGCACAGTGATCAGCTGCTCGACCTCTTGGGCCGACAGGCCGAGGGCCTCGGCCTGGATCTGGATGTCCGGCGGCTCAAACTCTGGATAAACATCGACGGCCGCGTTGTGGAGCTGGAACAGACCCACTCCGAGGATCCCGATCGCGGCTGCTACTACGAGCCGAGAGAATCTCAGCGATGCACCTACAATCCACTTGATCATCGGGCTCCTTATGGATGGCGAGAGACAGATCTCCTGCTCGCGAGCTGCCTGCGTCGGGGATTGCGCGCCGCCGCACGGAGCCAGGCTGGCGCGGGAATGCCAGCTCTGAAATTGTCCAGTCGATGGAACGGCGCACGACAAGTCCGCGCAGCTGAACGGGAATGGGATGCCAACCCCCGAATGGCACCGAACGAGATCCCCGCAAAGCACAGATCCTCGTGCACTTCAACGGTGCTGGCTTGCACGTCAACAGAGAGCAACGAACAGGGGCTTTTAATACTGTCTGGGCGACACCGTTACCTTCTCGTGAGAAAATGATGAGAAATCGCCGCTCCGGGCCGTTCGCACTGGGCGCCTGGCGGTGCCGTCGCCAGAGCCGCCCGAGTGACAAAAAGAGCTAGGTGACGAAGTGGGCTGAGTGCCGAAGCACTCAGTGGACTACATCTCGCCGGCGGAGACGTTAATGATGTTGCCGTCCGGATCGGTGAGCCAGACCGACTTCATTTCTTCGCCCATCGAGGCCACGCCGTCGTTCCAGTCGAGGCCCTCCGCTTCGAACGTCATGAATGAGACGCCCTTCTCGCGCAGCGCACCGATCTCGTCATCAAACGCCGACGTCGGAACATCGAAGCTCACCGCGGTGGCCTTGTTCGTGCCGGCGTACTCGGACTGGTAGACGAACACCATCCCGCCGCCGCACTTGTAGGACACGCCGGCCACGCTTTCACGCTCTGGCGTCAACCCAAGCGTGTCCTCATAGAAGCTGCGGGCCTTCGGCAGGTCCTTCGTGGGCAGCGTGGCTACGGCTGTGTGCTGTGACAACATCGAAGCGCCTTCCTCGATCGGCAGTGTTCTGACGGTACGCCAGATCCGCCGTGCTGGGGTCACAAGGCCATGACCGCTCCGCGGTCGTGGAAGCGGCGATTGAGGCGGTTCTTGTCCGGCGTACGCTCACGGATTCTGCCGTAGTGAGATCAACACGTGCACTTGGAGAGGCTCCCGCTTTCCCTTGAGTTGCAGTTCGCCCAGCGGTGTTGTGACCGCGTCGGGCAGCAGCGCCTTGGTATCCGGACCGATCGCCACGCCACCGGCAGGTGCCTGACCCTCAATACGGGAGGCGATATTGACGGTGTCGCCGACGATTGTGTGGGTGCGCCCTCCCGAGGCACCCAGCAAACTGACCGAGACCGGTCCGGAGTTGATCCCCACTCGGAATCGCGGCCACTCAGGATGCTCCTCGGCCAGACGGGAGGTGGCTTCTTGCAGGGCAAGTCCTGCACCGGCCGCGCGTTCAGCATGATCAGGTTGATCACCACGTTTGTTGAAAGTCACCATGAGAGCGTCTCCGATAATGCGATCAATCTCGCCACCGTGCGGTGTCATGACCGCAGGGACTGCAACCGCGAAGTGCTCATTCAGCATCCCCGTCACCTCCTCAGGCGCGTGGTTTTCGGAGAAACTGGTGAATCCCTGTAGGTCGGCGAATAGCACGCTGATCTCACGGCTGCCACCACTCGTTTGCTGAAGATAGAGCTCGGCAAACCTCTCTTCATGCCAGGAGGCCCGCGCACTCAATGCCACGAGGCCGAATGCAGCAAGCATTAACACGTGCCACTCCCACCACGAGAGGTGCCAGTTGCGGCCAAATGCAATTGCGATCATGGACTCCGCCAGGAGTACGAACGCCGATGGCACTGCCAACAGCAGCAAAGAGGGATGGCGTAGCCACAACTGGATGTAACGCACGGCGCTGCCTGTATAAAGCAGCACACCCGGCACCGCCAGCCACAACGGCAAGCCCTCCGCGAACTGTGGCGGCCGGTTGAGCGGTGGCAGGGCTGCAAGAGACCACACCGCCCAGATGATCATCAGGCCAAGCAGAGCCAGTCGAAGACGTTTACCGATCCGAACATTGCGCACCGCGCTATCGCCGGAGAGTTCTCGCGTCGACAGCACCGCGAACACCGAACCGATAGCCACACCAACCGGAGTAGCAATCGCGAAACCAACGTTGCTCCTGCCAAGCAGGACGCCCGGAGTCGCCAGCGCATGCAGGGCAAGGAAACCGGCCGAGGACAAGAAGGCAAGCGAGACGTAGAGCAGCCGCGCATCGCCCCGCCGCACAGCCGCCTCACCAGTGGCGTACGCCAGAACCGCTGAGATAACCGCCGTGCTCAATACAAGCCAGAAGTGCGCAGGATGGTGCTCCAACCGAACATCAAGGTCTGGCCGCCACAGCAGCAGAGCCAACCCGAGCAGGGGCACCGCCAACGCAGCGGCGGTAAGACCGATCCGCGTTGTGGCGCGCGTGGACTTAGTCACGTCAGGCCTGCCGCGCAGCCAGAAACTGGTGGATTTCGGAGACGACGACGGATCCTTCGCCGACGGCGGAGGCCACTCGTTTGACCGAGCCCGATCGCACGTCGCCGACAGCGAACACCCCGGGAACGCTCGTTTCGTGTGGATGCGGCGAGCGTGGCAGTGTCCACGACGGGCAGGACGCTGCCTGGGCTCCGGTGTACAGAAAGCCGTACGGATCGCGGTCGACGTCTGCCGGAAGCCAGTCCGTCCGCGGCCTTGCGCCGATCATGACGAACAGGCTTTCCAGAGGTAGATGCTGCTCCTGTCCACTGTTGCGGTCGCGCAATGTGATCCATTCCAGCTGTCCGTCGCCGTGCCCGCCGACCACCTCCGTATTCAGGTGCACCTTGATCATCGGCTGCGCAGCAATGGCATTGACCAAGTACGCGGACATGCTGTCCGCCAGCTTCGACCCTCGAACGACCATGTGCACGGATGCGCAATACCTTGCCAGGTGCAGGGCCGCCTGGCCCGCAGAATTGCCGGCACCCACCACACCGGCACGCAGCCCGGTCAGCGCTTGAGCAGCCGAGACGCTCGCTCCGTAATACACGCCATGATTACTGAGCTCCTCCAAGCTCGGGACACCGAGGCGTCGGTACGAGACCCCGGTCGAGATCACCACAGCCCGCGCGCAGACCTCCCCGACGTTTCCGATTTGAGCCGCGAACCCGCCGCCCTCCTGGAGAGTGAGTCGTTCCACCTCCCTGGTGACAACGAAACGAGCACCGAAAACCCACGCCTGCTGATACCCGCGCTGCACCAGATCGGCACCACTCAGCCCTCGGGAGAAACCTAGATAGTTCCGAATCAGGGAACTCATTCCGGCTTGGCCGCCGATCGCCTCGCGCTCCACGACGACGGTGCGGATTCCTTCCGACGAGGCGTAAACGGCCGCCCCGAGGCCCGCAGGACCGGCCCCGACAACCAGCAGATCAAAGTCGCGATCAACATCTTTCAACGTGGTGGGAATGCCCCACGCCTCGAGGATCTCGGCGTCGGTCGGATCGATGAGACGGGTGCCGCCGATCGCTGGCATCCATACCACGACCTCACCCTCGGGGTGCCCGAGGTCAGCTAGCACAGTCTGGCCGAGCTCGGAGGCACGCGGACGAAAGGCATGCGGGATGCCGTTGCGGTTCAGCAGGTCGCTTACCGCATACGCTCGTCCGCTGTGCTGGGCTGCAACGACGACAACCTCGCGAAAATTCGCTGGCTCGCTGCGTGACCACTCCTGAACAAACTCAGCAACGACGCGGTGAAACAACTCGTCGGGCGTTATCCAAGGCTTGAGTATGTAGTAGCTGATGTCGCCAACAGCTATGCTCCGCAAGATCCTCTGTGCCGACTCAGGATGGGCCCAGGCGCCCCACGGCACGAGGAGTGCGCGCCGTGCATTTGGGTGCAGACTCCTTGCCGTCTCAAAGATTTCGGCTCGGGCGTTGTCGGGCAGCGAGTCGTCCACCAGGACAACCGCTACCCTCTCCTGCCGCTGCCTGGCGCCCTGAAGTGTCCTCACCGCGTCCTCGGGAAGCAGCTCCCCACGCACCCGAAAATCAGCTCCGAATGCGCGTTGCAGCTCACCCTCGATCCTTCCGAGCAGACGAGCATCCGCGTCGACCGCCAACAGCAGCGGCCGGTCACCCCACTCTCCGACGGCCATGACACCAGGCTAGGCACATAACCGCTCGGGGTGATGGCGCCCCGCTCGCGCTGGTGATTCCAGGAGCGACCAGTCGGGATGCTCGGCCGTATTCGAGAAACTGCAAGCGAACCGCAGAACTGAATCCGCCTCGATCTAGAGATGCAATTTGCCCGAAGTTTAGGACCGGAGTTCTGAGGAAGTCTGACCTCTGGCCGCGTCCGTTTCCGGAGCATCGAGTCTCGCCAAGCTATGGCGCGCCCAAAGAAGTAGCCCGAGATAGGCAAGGTCGAAGATGCTGCACAAGATGCCGAGGCCAAGAATGAACGCTGATCCTGCCAGGGCACCGAACGCGATGGTCGGAGCAAGAGTCCCAATCCACTTCGCAACAGCGATGACGACGCTCTGACCGCGGGGGCCTCCGCGCGCGACAAACATCGCGATGAACAAGCCCGACATGAGCAGGTTCTGCAGGAACGCCGCGTACTTTGACGCGTCCATCCAGCCGAACTCCACAACAAACAGCCATTGGACGATGTAGGCCGTGGCAAAGAGGAGGACGGTCCACGCAATGAACATCGGCTGGCTCACAAAGCCCGGCAGTTCTTTTCGCCCGTAACGAAGGAACGTGTAGATGATCAGCACGTCGGCCACAGTCCAAGCTAAATTGACGAAAGTCTGCACCGAGAGGTCGGTGGCTAGGCCGCGCGTCGCATGAATCGACTCCCAGGCGATATTGAGCGCGAGCGCGGCCGCCGGTATCGCGTACGTCTTCTGCTGAAAGCCGATGCGAATTGCGACGATGTAGACCACCGTCCAGGCAGCACCACTCAGCAGGGTCAAAGCCAAGACCATCGGCGACTCCCACGACTCAAACAACGCCCTTGGATGTGAACCCGTTGGACGTGAACATGGTCGCAGGTCCCACCCACTGGCTGTTGATGGAGATGAAGCCCTGGGCTGCGCTACGGGCCTGTGTCGCTGGCCGGAACCGGTTCCGCCAGACCCTCAGGGTCGTTGCCGCCCTGGTCGAGCCGGAGCGGCGGGTATTGGTCGGTCATCAATGCCACGTACACCACGAGCCGGTAGCTCCACCGGTTGATTCCGACCGCCAAGTCATAGAGGCCCGTGGGATAACGCGTAGTGAACAGCAACGCGATAGCCGCGATCAACACAGACGCGCCGATCAAGCTTGGCGTGGAATAGGTAACGGCACGGCCGTCCTGCATGGTTGTGGCCACGACATACCCGGAGCCGACCAGCGCGCCGACGAGGATGTATTGCGGGAAGGCGAGCAACCACTTGACCAGCGGCAGCCAACGATTCAGCTGCTGTGGGTAGTCGATCTCCAGCCGCGCCGGGTAGTCCGGGACGTCAGCGAGAGTGAACGGCGGGTACCGGTCGGTCGCCAGGGCTGTGTAGCCGTAGTAGCTCACCCGCCAAGACCACCGAAGCACTCCGACGTTGAAGTCGAACAGGCCCTTCGGATATCTGGTAGTGAACAAGATCGCGAAGAAAGCGATCCAGGTGACGATCAGGAACGCAAGCCACAGGAAAGCCAGAATGATGTAGTGCGGGATCAGCAGGAGCCATTTCACCAGCCACAACCCCCGACTGGGCTGGTCGAAAAAGGCTCGCACGGAGAGGGGGTAGGCGGAGGAGCTCATAGTGTCTTCCTTGGGTATGGCGGACGTGACCCGCGTTTTGTCCACTGTGGGGCGAAAGCTTCCAATGCCGGTCAAAGCGACCTTTGCTCGACAGCCTCTCATCAGGAGCAGCGAACAATTCATCGCCGCGCTGCTGGCAAGGCAAATGACAAATTTGCTGTCACGAGGAATGGCCGTTGTCTCCTCGCGTTCAGGTGCGACGGTCGTCTCCTAGGTCCATGCCGAGCATCGTGCAGGGCGTCTTGCAGAGCTCCACAGACATCGCGGCCGTCAAGCCACGCGGCGGCGGCTACGCAAGCGACTCGACGTAAACGATCTGACATGCGATCGTGCCGATATGGCCGACGACTCGACCACGGGTACCCGCGGCATTGTCAGAACGGATGAAAGCCCCAACGATGAAAAGGGCAATCAAACGGTCACTGCTGCCTCTGTCTGTCATGTCGTTCATGACGAACAGGTTGGCGAGATGACTCTGAGCCGCGACACTGTCAAGCGTCTGCTCGCGAGCCGCAACTTCTTTTGGATTGACCTACCCCAGCCGACGGTGGAGGACTTCGCCGTACTGCGCGATGTCTTTCAGTTCCATCCGCTCGCCCTCGAGGATTCCGAGCATTTCGGCCAGCGGGCGAAGCTCGACGACTACGACGACTTCGTCTTCCTGGTCGTCTATGGCGCCGTCCCCGACGAAGACCGACTGGTCGAGGTGCACTGCTTCTATTCCGAACGCTTCCTCATCACCGTCCACCGGGACGAGGCGCCGGCCTTTGCCGACGTACGGCATCGCTACCAGAAGCGTCAGGCGCCGATCGATGATCCTGCGCTGCTGCTCTACCGGATCATCGACGCCTTGGTGGATAGCTTCTTCCCCATCTTGGCTGACTTTGACGACCGGATCGACGAGCTCGAAAACCAGACGTTCCTGCACGCGAGCGACGCGCAGCTGCAGGAGATCTTCGGCATGAAGCGGTTACTCGTCGGAATGCGGAAGGCGGTGACTCCTCAGCGAGATCTGTTTGCCAGTCTGATGGGTGGTGTCGCCGAGTTGCCCGGGATGACGACCGAGGCAGAGCGCCATTTTCGTGACATCTACGACCACCTGATCCGGATCAGCGATCTGATTGACACCTACCGCGACCTGCTTACCAGCTCGATGGACGTCTTTCTCTCGACCGTCTCCAACCGACTCAACGTCGTGATGAAACAGCTTGCGGTGATCGCGACCGTCTTCTTGCCGCTTACGTTCATCACCGGCTTCTTCGGCCAAAACTTCGGCTGGCTCGTGCGGAATATCGGCGGCTGGCCCGCGTTCGTCGGGCTCGGCATCGGGACGGAGATCGTGGCCGTTGCGATCCTGGTGACCTTCTTCAAGCGCCGCGGCTGGTTCTAGTCGTCGGCGGTCTGCTGCTCTTGTCCGCTATTTTGATGGTGGCCATCAGCACTCGCACGCACGTCGCAGATTTCGGACCGGTCACGCATGATCCCGAGATGGCACCATTAGAGCAGTGAGCCGTTTCTGGCGTCCTTCGGTCGATTTTCATCGCTGTTCCCTAGGAGCAAGAGGCTGCTGTCCGATGACCAGACTTTTCAATGATCCGGCAGATTTCGCGAGCGAGGCCTTAGACGGATTTGTCCATGCGCATAGTCGATGGGTTCGTCGCGCTCCTGGCGGTATTGTCCGTGCCGCCCTCGGCGCTCCCGGGAACGTTGCGGTGGTGGTGGGTGGGGGCTCCGGCCATTACCCGGCCTTTAGCGGGCTGGTCGGACCTGGCATGGCCAACCGGGCCGCTATCGGCAACGTGTTCCTCGGCCGGTTCGCCCACGACCCGCATGCCCTGGCCACAGTAATCGCTGGAGCCGACGGCCTCACCCAACAGGCACAGGAGGTGCTGCGATGACCATTGGGCTGGGAACCTATGCATTTTTCTGGCAGTGGCAGACCACGGCAAGCCAGCCGCTGAGCCTAACCGACATGATTGACAAGACCGCCGGTTGGGACGTCACCTTGTTCCAGATCTGCGACTACCCACCCATCGAGACCTACGACGACGCGGCTCTGGGCGCCCTCCGCCGCCACGCCGCCGACCGCGATGTCCAACTGGAGCTCGGCACCCGCGGCGTGCAACCCGAGCACCTGACCCGCTACCTGCACATCGCCGAAGCCCTCGACGTCACCCTGGTGCGGAGCATGATCAACTCAGCCGCCCATCGACCGACCATTGAGGAGGCGATTGAACTGCTCAGGCAGGTCATCCCGGACTACGAGGCAGCCGGCGTGACGGTCGCGCTCGAGACCTACGAGCAGATCCCAGTCCGCGACCTTGTTCGGATCGTAGAGACCGTCGGCTCCCCAGCTCTCGGGATCTGCCTCGACCCAGGCAACTGCGTTGCGGCGCTGGAGACGCCGACCAGCACGATCGAGCGCGCCGCGCCGTACGTGCGGAACTTGCACGTAAAGGACTTCGCCTTCAGCCGCAAGGACGGATGGGTCGGCTTCACATTCGCCGGCGCCCCCCTCGGCGAGGGCCTGCTTGATTACGACTTCATGATCGACACCGTCCGCCCCGACCAGCGGGGCATCAACCAGATCATCGAACACTGGCTGCCATGGCAGGGCGACAGCGCGACCACCATCCAGACCGAAGACCAGTGGACCCTCCACAACCTTCACTACCTAAGGAGCCAGACCGCATGACCGAACAGCAGCTGACCATCGCCGTGATCGGCGCCGGCGGCAAGATGGGGATGCGGGTGTCGGACAACCTGCAGCGCAGCAGCCACAATGTCCTCTACGCCGAGAACTCACCAGCCGGGCAGCAGCGCACCACCGACGCCGGCCGAACCGTCACCGACTCCGCTGAGGCCGTCGTCAACGCCGACGTCGTGATCCTCGCCGTCCCAGACGTCGCCCTCGGCCCCGTCTCCAGCGACCTGGTCCCCCAGCTGCAGCCGGGCGCCATAGTGCTCACCCTCGACCCCGCCGCCGCCTACGCCAACCTGTTGTACCAGCGGGCCGATGTCGAGTACGCCGTCGCGCACCCCTGCCATCCCTCGGTATTCCTGCAGCGCAGGACCGAGGCCGAGCTCAACGACACGTTCGGCGGCATTGCCGCCCCGCAGGACGTGGTGGCCGCGTTGGAGTCCGGCAACCAGGACAAGATCAAGATCGCCGAAGAGGTGATCCGGCTGATGTACACCCCAGTCGTCGAGGTGCACTGGGTGACGGTGAAGCAGCTCGCCTATCTGGAACCGATCCTGGTCGAGGTCGTCGCCTGCATGGTCGGTGATCTGCTCAACGACGCACTGCAAGAGACGGTCAACACCGTCGGCGTTCCGGAACCGGCGGCCAAGTCCATGCTGCTGGGCCATGTGCAGGTTGCGCTGGCCAACGGTCTTCGGGGCGACAACCCGTTCTCCGACGCCTGCCTGATCGCCATGGACTACGGCCGGAAAAAGATCATCAACGAGGACTGGAAGTCGATCTTCAACGACGACGAGCTGGACCACGTGCTCAAGCAGATGCTCCACCTAGACAGCATTTCCCGATGAGCAAGACGATGGCCTAGGTGCTCCAGTGAGCCGCTGCTCTCCCCGGAAGGACTCCCGCTGATCGGTAACCCTCCGACGAAATGAGGTGACCTACGGGTACTGAGATGACCGGCGACGATTCGGGCCGAGTCGGCTCACGCTCACCGTGGCAGGTCGGAGTAGCGGTCTGAGCTTCAAGATGATGCTGACGACACTCGCCGTCAGAGGAGTTCGGCGATGAGCGCTGCTGCAGCTGTGGCACCGTCATGCTCTACTGGCCTGTAGTCGACCTGCCGTCCGATCTCCTGCGCGATCATCTCTCCGATCCTCTCGGGTGTCGCCACGTCGAAGTCGAGTAGGCGGCCGGCGCCGTATTGCTCGAGCCGGTGGCGCACATGGAAGTTCTGCTCGAAGTGGTGGCGCAGCGGGACGTAGAGGAACGGCCTACGAGTTGCCGTCAATTCCATACATGTCGTCAACCCTCCCTGCACGACTGCCAGGTCGCAGGCGGCAAGGTGTCGGTAGAGCTCGGGGACGAAGCCGCGCACCTCGAGACCCTCGTGCTTGGGGAACGTGTCGGGATCGATCCTTGGGCCTGTGACGACAACCATCCGAAGTGCTGGAACTCGATGCTTCGCCTCCGGAAATGCCTCGATCACTCGGCGCAGGAGATGTCCGCCGACCCCGGAACCGCCGACGGTGACGATGCAGATCTGCTCGTCGTCTCGGTAGCCGAGCTCATGCCGCAGCCGTGCGCGATCGGCAAAATCGGAGGGATCAAACCCGGTGACGTAGCCGGCGAAGGAGTAGTGCTCGCGGGTCCAGTCGCGGATCAGGGGGAGCTCGGGGCCGAAGGCGTCGGGCACGATGTCGGAGTCATTGCCGACGAAAATCGCGTGATCGCGGACGCGCGGAAAGCGCGCGATGTGCTCGATCATCTCTGCGTTGTAGTCCGCGGTCAGGAAGGCTTCGTGCTCCCCGCCATCCGGCATCGGCAGCCACCCGACGAAGTCGGTGAGCCAGACGTACGCGGCGCGCTTCTGCTCCGGATTCTCGTGCAGGTAGTAATCCAACTCCCACGCCTCATCACCGATCCACAAGTCGTACGGTTCCTCGCGCACGAGATCGTGGAACACCATGAAGTTGGACAGCAAGATCTCATCCATCCGGCGGATCGCCTGAAAGCAGTGCAGATCATGCTCGGCAGACTCGCTCTCGATATGGCTCGATTCATTAGAAAGCAGGGCACTTGCCGGGTGGATCCGCTCACCGGCAGCCTGCAGAACCTTCGTTACCGGGTGCTGGGCGAGCCAGTCGATTTCGAGGTCGGGATGCAGCTTGCGCAGCTCGTCGGCGATCCCGACATCCCGCTGGGCGTGCCCGAGCCCGATCGGGGAGGAGATGTACAACGCTCGCTTGCGACGGGACCTCCCGCGGACCCACCGCCGGGGTGGCGGCGCCGGCTTGAGGAAGTCTCGGACGAGCAGGTTGACCTTGACGGGATCACGGACGTGCGGCGCGTGGCCCGAGCCCTCGAGCACAACCAGCTGACCGCCCGTGTGCTCGGCGAGGGCTATCCCGCGGGACACGTCGGACATCCCATCCCGGTCGCCATGCACGACCAGGACCGGGCAGCGAACGCGTCGCGCGAGCTCACGTGCCTCGCCAGCCTCCAGGCCCCCGTCTGTGAGCACGAGCGTCTCGCCCGTGGTCTCCAGGCCCCAGCCAACGCCATCCTCGATTGGCTTGGTCGAGTGCGGCTCGGGGAACATTGTCGACAGGAAGAATTTTAGAAACCCCCGGTAGTCGCGCAGCCAGTAGTGCTTGTTGTACCGCGCCCAGCCTTCATCGCTGTCGAGCTCGTCCTCCCACGAGTACACCGCTCGCTCCGGCCGTGGGTGTCCGCCGCCCGGATACGTCGGACCGATGAAGACCGCAGCCTCGACCCGCTCCGGATGGTTTGCGGCAAGCAGTAGCCCGCGCTGCACGCCCTGTGAGAAGCCGACGATGATCGCCCGGTCGGTCTGCGTCGCGTCCATCACCGCGATCGCATCGGCCGCGAACTCGCTCTCCGCGTACGCCTCGAACTCCGTCGGTCGGTCGGAGCGGCCGTTGCCCCGCGGGTCGAAGGTGAGTACGCGGCAATGCCGCGCGAGGTACGGGACCTGCATTTTCCACTGTCGAGAGTGCATGAGCGTCCACGTGGGCAGCAACAGCACCGTTGGCTCGCCGGCACCAAACACCTCGTAGTAGACCTTGACACCGTCCCGCTCGACGTAGCCGTCACTGATCGGTTGGCATGCGCGCATCGTCCGCCCTCCCGGACCCTTCCTCGAGCTGTCGGATGACCACGCCGATTCGTCGTAGCGCCGAGCGGATCGGCAGCGCCTCCCGGTCGAAGCCGAGAAGCAGCAGGGCCTCCGCACCTATGAACATGGCACCAACAAGCGTGGACAGCTCGCCGGCAGTGAAAGGACCGATCAGGCCGTGTCGTTGCTCGGCCTCGCGTGCTACCTGCGCGAGCAGGGCGAACCATCCGCCCACGAGCTCACGGACCGCGTCGCCAAGCTCCTCGTTGGACCAGCCTGCCGCGATCATCTCCTGCAACACCCGCACGTAGCCGGAGTCCAAGTCCTCCTCGAGGAAGTCGCAGGCGCGCTCGTAACGCTGCCACAGCGGCGCATCCGCGCCGTACATCTTCCGTTGGCGCGCCAGACGGCGCTGATTCTCCTCCTCCAGCAGCGCGAGGATGAGGCCCTGCTTGGAGCCGAAGTGGTAATGGAGCTGGCTCAGTGGCACTCCGGCCTCATCGGCCACCTTGCGGGTCGATAGGCCGCCGTAGCCGTCGGCCAGCAGCCGGCTCCGCGCCGCGTCAAGGATGAACGCGCGGGTGTCTACGGTGCGAACTGCGGCATCCGCCACGATTCGACTCCTCTCCAGAATCCAACTTTCAATTTCTCGTTCGATCGTTCGATCGGACTTGACAAAAACTTACCAGCAGGACAACAATTTCGTCTAGTTCGGTCGATCGACCGAGAAGTGGCTAGCGTGAAGGAAACCCGGAATGAGCTGGATCCACCACTACACCTACCAGGCCATGACGGATCAGCAGGAGCGCGACATCGCCCGACTGGCCGAGAGCAACTGGCAGGTCCGG